>NZ_JACCFJ010000001.1:5587500-5783988 GCF_013410345.1 Saccharopolyspora hordei | reverse complement strand
CTGCGCGGCAAGCGCGAGGTCATCCGCCTGACCGGCGACGTGCCGAGCCCGGCGAACCCGCCCTCGGGCTGCCGCTTCCGCACCCGCTGCTGGAAGGCCCAGGACCGCTGTGCGGAGGAGGTCCCGCAGCTGGAGGTCCGCCTGGGCGACCACCCCTCGGCGTGCCACTTCGCCGAGGAGCGCCCCCACGTCGTGTCCTGACGGGGAGTTCTCACGTTGAAGGGCACCTCCGACCGCTGGTCGGGGGTGCCCTTCAGCCGTTACCGGTCGAGTACGCCGTCCTTGACGTGGCGTAGGAAAGCCTGCCACTGGCCGGGAGCGACGGCTAAGTGCCCACCATCGCGATCCTTGGTGTCCCGAATCCCAACTGCGTCAAAGCCGAACCCGACCTCGACGCAGTTGCCGCCGTTGCCTCCGCTCCGGCTGCTCTTACGCCAGATGGCGCGGTCTAACCCGTGCATGCCGCGCGCCTTTCGTCAGACACTCTCCAACTCGCTGACCACCTGCTCCAGCAGGGCTGCACTGGCTGAGGGACTCAGGGCTGCGGCCCGCAGGCGGTCAAACGTGAGGGTATAGGTGTCGACGTCGGCTTGGCGATCGTGATAGGCGGCAGACGTGAGGCTTTCCGTGTGGGCGAGTGTCGGCGCCACGTCGTTAGGAAACCTGAGCAGGACGAACGGAAACCCGGTTGCCGGGTGTGCTCCAGCATCGTTCGGAATGACCTGGACTTCGAGCTTCGCTGGCCCCCTGACTTCGAGCAGGAAGCGGAGCTGCTCGCGCATGACCTCCGGCCCGCCGACCATGCGCCGGATCGCGCCCTCGCTCACGACTGCCAGCAGGCGAGTTTGACCACCGTGCAGGAGCCTCGTTTGCCGCTCCGCTCGGACCTTCACTTGGCGGTCGCGTTCTTCGCCGGAGAGTTCAGGGTTCAGCGCCTCGATGATCGCGGTTGTGTAGGACTCCGTTTGGAGCAGACCTGGGATGAGCTCCGTTTCGAAGGTTCGGATCTCCACTGCGGCTGATTCCAGACCGACGTAACGCCGGAACCATCGCGGCACTGCACCGCGGCAGGCCTGCCACCAGCCACGCTGATTTGCGCCCTTCGCAAGGGTTTTGATCTCGTCGATGTCCTCCTGCGACGCCTCGTAGAACCGCAGCAAGGCGTCGAGCTCGGCCCGTTTGGTCGGCACGTCCCCGAGCTCGATCTTTCTGATCTTCGACTTTGCGGGGGGGCGTGGCAGGTGCAGCGGCTTGCGCCGGAGTCGGAGTGGATCCGCGAGGACACCTGCATGGACTGCTGGCGGCGGATCAGCGCCCGGTGGTCGTGAGTGCAAAGACCGGCTGGAGCCGGTTTACGCACTCACGACACCTGACCTGCACAAGCACGACCTTCAGCGAACAAGGGGTGACCAGGGATGTTCTGGCTTCAGGTGAGCACGCTGGTGCTTGTCAACGTGCTGATCGCGAGCATGCTGCTGATCCCCCCGCTGCGGGCGCAGCACGGCGGTGCTGGTGATGGGGCGCTGAACGTCTGGCAGCTGATCGAGGAGGTCGAGACCGAGCGACAACGCGAAGCCGCCTCCACCGGCCGTCACCGCCTCCGGTCGGACCCCTGAACTGGTCCGGTGCCCGATTGCCCCCGACCTCGCGGGCACCGGACCTCCCCGGTGGGCCGGGCGTCGCCCCTCCCCGCGCCCGGCCCACCACCCCACGCTGGGTACGAATTGCGCGATGTGGCGCTGGAGGCGCTGGGTGAGAACGGGCGGACGAACTCAGCGGCACCGTCGAAGAACGCAATTG
Source organism: Saccharopolyspora hordei (assembly GCF_013410345.1). Lineage (NCBI taxonomy): Bacteria > Bacillati > Actinomycetota > Actinomycetes > Pseudonocardiales > Pseudonocardiaceae > Saccharopolyspora > Saccharopolyspora hordei. The sequence goes on along the minus strand of NZ_JACCFJ010000001.1, from coordinate 5,782,188 downwards.
GCCTCTCGATTTCCCCGCTGTACGTGATCTCGGCCGTTCGGGTGTGGGGCGGATCTCAGCGCGGCGTAGATCGACTTCACCGGCCGTGGCCGGGGGCCGGACGTCGGACGGGCCTTGCCAACGGGGTCCTGGTCGATAGCCTTGGCCGTGCTGGTGGTTCGTCCGCCCCCTGCGGGGGGTGGGCGAGGCAAGAGGGAACCCGGTGCGAATCCGGGACTGCCCCGCAGCGGTGAGCGGGAACGACCGCCGTCATCGAGCACTGGGCCGGAGGGCCTGGGAAGCGACGGCCAGTAGGAGCCTCCGAGCAGGAGAACGCCCGCGAGTCCGAAGACCTGCCACCGGTGCGCCCGCCGACCGGTGGGCGCGGTCCGAGGTCTCGCGGGAGGACCTGGCCGACGAGCGGCTGCTGCCTGCCCGCTGGCCCGCGCCCGCACGACCTCGGCACACCTGATGTCGAGCTCGCGAGGTGAGGGACTTGACCGGCAAGATCGGATCGACCGCGCTCGGATATCCCCGGATCGGGCCGAAGCGGGAGCTGAAGCGCGCGCTGGAGAGCTACTGGGCCGACCGCTCCACCGAAGCGGAACTGCGCGAAACCGCCCGGGAGTTGCGCATCGACACCTGGCGGCAGCTGCGCGACGCCGGGCTGGACTCGGTGCCCGGCAACACGTTCTCCTACTACGACCAGGTGCTCGACACCGCGGTCACCTTCGGCGCGGTGCCGCCGCGCTACGCCGAACTGGGGCTCGGGCCGCTGGACACCTACTTCGCGATGGCGCGCGGCGCTTCCGCGGTGCCGCCGCTGGAGATGACGAAGTGGTTCGACACCAACTACCACTACCTGGTGCCGGAGATCGGCCCGGACACGCGGTTCTCGCTGGCCGACCGCACGCCCGTCGAGCAGTACCGCGAGGCGCTGGAGGCCGGGGTGACCACGCGCCCGGTGCTGGTCGGTCCGCTGACCTTCCTGCTGCTGGCCAAACCGGCGCCGGGCGCGCCGGAACCCTTCCGCCCGTTGGACAAGCTGCCCGAACTGCTCGACGCCTACGCCGAGCTGCTGCGCGAGCTGCACCGCGCCGGGGCCGAGTGGGTGCAGCTCGACGAGCCCGCCTTCGCCGCGGACCGCACGCCTGAGCAGCTGCAGGCGCTCGGCGACGCCTACCGGCAGCTGGGCGGGTTGTCCGCGCGGCCGGAACTGCTGGTGGCGGGGTACTTCGGCGACTTCGGCGAGGCGCTGCGGGTGCTGGCGGCCACCCCGGTGGAGGCGATCGGCGCGGACCTGGTGACCGAGCCGTCCGCTGTGGATTCGCTGTCCGGGGTGCCGGGGCTGCGGGACAAGACGCTGGTGGCCGGGCTCGTGGACGGGCGCAACGTCTGGCGCACCGACCTGGACCGCGCGCTCACCACGGCGGCCACGCTGCTGGGGCTGGCCGGAGAGGTCGCCGTGAGCACCTCGTGCTCGCTGCTGCACGTGCCCTACGACGTCGAGACCGAGGACATCGACCCGCAGATCAAGTCCTGGCTGGCCTTCGCCGCGCAGAAGGTCCGCGAGGTCGTCGTGCTCGGGCGCGCGCTGAAGGACGGCCGGGACTCGGTGGCCGACGAGCTCGACGCTGCCCGCGCCGCCATCGCCGACCGGGCCGGGGCGGCGCGCGTGCGCAACAACCGCGTCCGCGCCCGGCTCGATTCGCTGCGACCCGAGCACTCGCAGCGCGGCGACTACCGGAAGCGGCGGGAGGCGCAGCAGAAGTCCCTGAAGCTGCCGCCGCTGCCCACCACGACGATCGGTTCGTTCCCGCAGACCAGCGACGTCCGCAAGGCGCGCGCGGCGTTCCGGGCCGGGCGCATCGACCGGGCCAGCTACCACCAGCGGATGCGCGACGAGATCCGGCGCGTGGTCGAGCTGCAGGAAGCGATCGGGCTCGACGTGCTGGTGCACGGCGAACCGGAGCGCAACGACATGGTGCAGTACTTCGCCGAGCACCTGGACGGGTTCATCAGCACCGCGAACGGCTGGGTGCAGTCCTACGGGTCCCGGTGCGTGCGGCCGCCGATCCTCTACGGCGACGTGTTCCGGCCCGCACCGATGACGGTGGAGTGGGCGACCTGCGCGCAGAAGCTCACCGCGAAGCCGGTCAAGGGCATGCTCACCGGGCCGGTCACCATCCTGGCCTGGTCGTTCGTCCGCGACGACCAGCCGCTGGCGGACACCGCCGCGCAGGTCGCGATGGCCATCCGCGACGAGGTGCAGGACCTCGAAGCGGCCGGTATCCGGGTGATCCAGGTCGACGAGCCCGCGCTGCGCGAACTCCTGCCGCTGCGCGCGGCCGAGCACGGGCCGTACCTGCGGTGGGCGGTGTCGGCGTTCCGCCTGGCCACCTCCGGGGTCGCCGACTCCACCCAGATCCACACCCACCTGTGCTACTCGGAGTTCGGCGACGTGATCGACGCGATCGTCGCGCTGGACGCCGACGTCACCAGCATCGAAGCCGCCCGCTCCCGGATGGAGGTGCTCGACGACCTCAACGCGGTCGGCTTCGCCCGGGGCGTGGGGCCGGGGGTGTACGACATCCACTCGCCGCGCGTGCCGGACGCGGCGGAGATGACCGACCTGCTCCGCGCGGCCCTGCGCTCGGTGCCCGCGGACCGCCTGTGGGTCAACCCGGACTGCGGTCTGAAGACCCGGGGCTACGCGGAGGTCGAACCGGCCCTGGAGAACCTGGTCAGCGCAGCGCGAGCGGCACGCCGCGACCTGCCCTGACCACGAGCGTTGCGGGCGGTGCGCACTCCCCACCACTCACCGCACCGCCCGCAACACCCTCCCGTGATCCAGTTCACCTGCGAAGGGTGACACGGGGGTGTCGCGCGCGAGTGCGACCGTCGGCGCATGACGATCACTGATGCGGACTGCCTCGCCGAGACCTCGGCGTTCAACGACCGGTTCGAGGCGTCTCGCGGCGAGGTGCCGAAGTCGCTGGAACTCCTGCGGCGCAACCGGGTCGGCGGTGACGCGCCGCCGGTGCGCCTGCCGCAGGGGCAGGACCGCGTCGTCGCGGGTGTGCCGGTCCGGGCGTTCGTGCCGGACCGCGTCGACGGCGTGTACCTGCACATCCACGGCGGCGGCTGGGTGTTCGGCACGGCGGACGGGCAGGACGAGAAGTTGTGGCAGCTGGCCGTCGAGGCGCGGTTGGCCGTGGTGAGCGTGGAATACCGCTTGGCGCCGGAGAATCCCTTCCCGGCCGGGCCCGACGACTGCGAAGCCGTCGCCCGGTGGCTGGTGGACCACGCCGCCACCGAGTTCGGTACCCGAAGACTGCTGATCGGCGGTGAATCGGCCGGGGCCCACCTGAGCGTCCTGACGCTGCTGCGCCTCCGCGACCGGCACGGCATCACCGGCGCGTACCAGGCGGCCCAGCTGACCTTCGGCCCGTACGACCTGTCGATGACACCGAGTCAGCGCTCGTTCGGTTCCCGGCCGCTGCTGAGCAACACCGACTCGCTGCGGCGCAGCTACGAGCTCTTCACACCGGGGATGGGGCCGGAAGCCCGCCGCGACCCGGAGATCTCGCCGCTGTTCGCCGACCTGACCGGGCTGCCGCCCGCCCGGATCGTGGTCGGCACCGAAGACCCGCTGCTGGACGACTCGCTCTTCCTCGCGGCGCGGTGGCCGGCGCCCGTGCAGCTCGGCGTCGTCGCAGGCGCGATGCACGGTTTCACCCTGTTCCCGTTGACCATCACCGAGCGGGAGAAGCAGCGCGAGCGGGACTTCCTGGCGGGCGCGTAGCGTCGAGCCCGTGAACCGGACTGATCGGCTCTACGCGCTGGTGGAGGAGTTGCGCGCGGCGGCCCCGCGACCGCTGACCGTGGCTTCCCTCGCGGCGCGGTTCGAGGTCAGCACCCGCACTGTGCAGCGCGATCTCCAGGCGTTGCTGGAGACGGGCCTCCCGGTGCGCACCACGTCCGGGCGTGGCGGGGGGCTGGTCGATCGATCCGGCGATGACGCTTCCGTCGATCCGCTTCACCGCCGACGAGGCCTCGGCGCTGGTCGCGGCGCTCGCGGTCGCCGACGCTCCCTACGCCGACGCGGCTCGCACAGCAGCTCAGAAGATCGCAGCCTCGATGACCGGCCCCGCGGCCGATGCGGCGCAGGGGCTCGCCGCGCGGATCGTCGCGCTGCCGGACCGGACCGCCGGATCGGTCCGGTCCGCAGTGGAACACGCCCTCACCACCGGCACGGTGCTGCTGCTGTCCTACGTAGACGAATCGGGGCGGAGGAGCGATCGCGCGGTGGAACCCGCCGGGCTGCTCACCGCTGGCGGCAGCTGGTACCTCATCGCCTGGTGCCGCGAGCGGCGAGCTGGCCGGGGCTTCCGGCTGGACCGGATCGCGACGGCGACGCCGACCGACGAGAAGTCGCCGCCCCACGACCTGGCCGACTTGCTGCTCGGCTCGGCCGCCGCAGGCGCGGTGCGCCCCACCGCGCTGGCCCCGCTGACGCCGCCGCGGTGAGCAGCGGGCGATTGCTCCGGCAAGGACCTGGTGGCTCGTCCGGCGAGGTTGAGCTGGGGAGACGTGCTTGCAGTTGACTTCCCGCCGCAGCGGGCAAGACTGAGGGGCGTGGTCAAGACGCTGCACCCGCAGAACTACGCCGACGTCTACCACGTCGGCGACTACTTCCGGCAGGGCAACTCCGTGCTGATGGACCTGTCGGCCCTGTCCAACACCGAGGCCAGACAGCTGGTCGACTTCGCGGCGGGGATGGTCGTGGCGCGGGACGGCAGCATGGAGCGCGTCGCGCCGAAGGTCTTCCTGCTGACGCACCCGAAGGGGGCGTGAGCGCCGGTCACGGCTCCGCTGCGATCGCCCGCCGGGCGGCGCTGACCAGCGTTTCGGCGGTCGCCCGGTCCAGCTCGCCGACCATCAGCCAGTGGTAGATCAGCGGGCCGAAGACGAGGTCCCGGATGGTCCCCGCGGTGAGGTCGTCGCGCAAACCGCCCTGCTGCCGCCCGCGCTCCACCAGCTCGGTGATCGCGATGTCCCTGTTCTGCAGGTAGTGCTCGTGCAGCAGCGCGCCCAGCTTGGCGTTGCGCCCGCCCTCCGCGTGCACGCCGAGCACGACGCGCCCGAGCGGCGCGGCGGCGAGCCGGGTCAGCTCGGCGTAGCCGTGCTCGGCCAGGAGCTCCGCGGCGGCCGTCCCCTGATGGGGCTGATCGTGCTCGCCGCCTCCGCGAGGGGAGCGCAGACCGGCGGCAGGTCCCCGTTCTTCCAGAGCGCCCTGTTCGGCTTCGGCGCGCACGGCTTCGGGCACCTCGCGCTCACCGCGCTGCACCGCGGGTACACGCCCGGCGTCGCGACCGCGCCCACCGTGGTCATCCCGTACTCGCTGTGGGCCTGGCGCGAACTCGGCCGGGCCGGGGTCCGGCGCGACGGTTCCCGGGCGTGCGGGGGGGCTGATGATCCCGGTGGCGCTGGCGGCGGTGCACGGCGCCGCGCGGCTGATCACCCGGTGGCGGAAAACCGGTTGATCTCATCGGAGTGTGGAGTAAAGTTCCCCGCTGCGCATTCAGACGAGGGGGATTCCGTGGCCGCACCAGTCGATCCGTCCAATGTGGAGCAGCTGCGCGCGTGGGACGGGAACCAGGGGGACCTCTGGACCGCCCGAGCTGAGCGGTTCGACGAGGGAGTCGCCGGTTACCAGCGCAAGCTCCTCGACGCCGCGGAGATCGACCGCGCGTCGAAGGTGCTCGACATCGGCTGCGGCAGCGGGCAGACGGCGCGGGACGCGGCCCGGCGGGCGGCGGACGGTTCGGTGCTGGGCGTGGACCTGTCCTCCCGCATGATCGAGCTGGCCCGCGAGCTGGCCGCGCGGGAGGAGCTGTCCAACGTCGCGTTCGAGCAGGTCGACGCGCAGGTGCACGACTTCCCGGAGGCGCACTTCGACGTCGCGGTCAGCCGCCACGGGGTGATGTTCTTCGGGGACCCGCTCGCGGCGTTCCGCAACATCGCGCGGGCGGTGCGCCCCGGCGGACGCCTGGCCCTGCTGACCTGGCAGCCGGTGGAGCGCATCGAGTGGATCGTCGCGTTCCGCACCCTGCTGACCGGTGAAGTGCCGAAACCGCCGTCGAGCGGCCCGAACCCCTGGTCGCTGAGCGACCCCGACGTGGTCCGCGAACTGCTGACCGCCGCCGGGTTCACCGACGTCCAGCTGACGGGCCTCGCCGAGCCGATGTACTTCGGCCGAGACGTCGACGACGCCTGCGACTTCGTCACCGACCAGCACGCCTCGCTGCTCGACGACCTCACCGCGGACGAGAAGGCTCGCGCGATCGCCGACCTCCGCGCGAACCTGGCCGAGCACCAGACCGAGCGCGGCGTGTACTACGACTCCGCGGCCTGGCTGGTCGAAGCCCGCCGCAGCTGACCCGCCAGCACGAGCCGCTCCGGTTGCGGAGGACCAAAGCCCCCGGTTGAAGCCCGCCGCCGAGGGCATCCTGAAACCGGCCGACCGCGACCTCAGAGCTCCGAGAACGAGGGGGGCGACCACATGAAGATCGCTGTCATCGGTGGGACCGGGCGCATCGGATCGCAGGTGGTCGAGATCCTGAACGCGAGCGGGCACGAGGCGGTGCCGCACTCGCCGTCCACCGGACTGGACCTGCTCAGCGGGCAGGGCTTGCGCGAAGCGCTGGACGGGGCCGACGTCGTCGCCAACCTGACGAACTCGCCGACCTTCGACGAGTCCTCGCTCGAGTTCTTCCGGAAGACCACGGACAACCTGGTGGCGGCCGCCGGGGCGGCCGGTACCGGTCACGCGGTCGTCCTGTCGATCGTGGGCGCCGACCGGGCGCCGGACCTGGCCTACTACCGCGCCAAGGTGCTGCAGGAGGACGTCCTCAAGGCCGGTCCGGTGCCCTACTCGATCGTGCGGGCCACTCAGTTCTTCGAGTTCGTGGACGCGGTGCTGTCCTGGACCGCCGACGAGAACGAAGTCCGCTTGCCCGCCACGCGCGTCCAGCCGATGGCCGCGGCCGACGTCGCCCGAGCAGTGGCCGATGTCGCCGCGGGTGAGCCGCTGCAGGGCACGCGCAACGTGGCCGGGCCCGAGGTCTTCGCGCTCGACGAGCTGGGCCGGATCACCCTCGCGGCCCGGGGCGACCACCGCGCCGTCGTCACGGACAACAGCGCTGGCATGTTCGCCGCCGTTTCCGGCGACGCCCTGATCGCCGAGGACGACGCCGTCATCGCCGGGACGACCTACCGGGAGTGGCTCGCGCGCTGACCGGCCCTTCCGCGCGGCGGAGCGACGACCGAGGCCCCGCCCCCGGTTGGGAGCGGGGCCTCGACGAAGTCCACTAAGGACGGACGCGGACGAACTCCGCGAGGTGCGCGGACTGCTCCAACCGCGAGGGCTCGTGCACGTACATCATGTGGCCCGCCGGGTAGTAGCGGACGTCGATGTTCTCCCGCAGCTCCGCCGGGATCGGCAGCCGCGCCAGCACGTGCTCGGCCGCGAAGTACGGCGTCGCACCGTCGGTGTAGCCGCAGCCGACGTGGATCCGCAGGTGCGGGTTGGCCTGCATGGCCGCGCTGAGCTTGTCCACCACCGACACGCTCGCGCCCTCGAACTCCTTGTACGACCAGGGCTGCACCCGGCTGGAGAGCATCTCGTACGGCAGGTCGTTGGTGTAGTCGAGCTCTTCGCGCACGTAGTGGTTGATCCCCGCCGCGTACGCGCCGAGGATGCCCGAGATGCTCGGGTCGTCGGTGAACCGCTCGCCCGCCGCGTCCGGCTCCCAGCCGGTGAAGCGGCCGTCCATCCGGCCCACCGTCTTCCGCTGGTCGCGCAGCAGCTCGGTGAAGAACCGGATGTGCTCGATGCGCATGTTCGCGCGGTCCACGTAGTCCTCGGAGAGCCCGGACAGCTCCGCCACCCGGCGCACGACGTCCGCCCGCTCCTCGGCGCTCAGCCGCGCGCCGCGCGCGAGCGCCCACGGGTAGTCCTCGGAGGCGAACTTCTCGGCCTCGTCGAGCACCTCGCGCAGCGGCCGGTCGCCGTGCTTGCCGTGGTAGTGCGCGATCGCCGCGTAGGTCGGCAGGTACAGCGAGTACGGCAGGTCGTTGCCCTCGGTGAACCGGATCGTGCCCATGTCCAGCACCGAGGAGATGAGCAGCAGGCCGTTCGGGAACAGCCCGTACCGGGACTGCAGGTGTTCGGCCAGCGCCGCCGCGCGGAGCGTGCCGTAGGACTCGCCGGCCAGGTACTTCGGCGACATCCACCGGCCGTTGCGGGTGGTCCACAGCCGGATCACCTCGGCGATCGACTCGATGTCGCGCTGGTAGCCGTGGAAGTCGCCCGGGTTGCCGCCCTCGACGGCCCGCGAGTACCCGGTGGACACCGGGTCGATGAACACCAGGTCGCTGTGCGCCAGCAGGGTTTCCGCGTTGTCGGTCAGCCCGTAGGGCGGTGGCGCGAGGTCACCCGCGTCACCGGAGAGGACCCGCCGGGGGCCGAGCAGGCCGAGGTGCAGCCACACGCTCGCAGACCCCGGGCCGCCGTTGAACGCGAAGGTCACCGGCCGGTCGGTGCCGGGTTCGGAGTCGACCACGTAGGAGGTCAGGAACACCTCCGCCTTGGCCTTGAACCCGTCGAACTTGCCGTCGGTGTGCACCTCTTCGCGCAGCACGACCCGCCCGGTGGTGGCGGTGTAGGACAGCTGCCCGCCGTCCACGTCGATCGTGTGGTGGGTGCTGACCAGGTCATCGACCGGCTCTGCCGGGGTGGTCGTTTCCTTGCTCTCGTCGGTCTTGTCCGCGCTGGCTGCCATGCCGACCACATTACGTGCCGCCGAGAGCCTTTTCTGCGACTTTGGGGAGGTGCCCACCACGTCCAAGCTGATCACCGATCCGGTCGGCGACCCCGCCACCGCCGCCCCGACCGCCGCGGGACTCACCGAGCTCGACGGGCTGATCGCCCGCTGCACGGCCTGCCCGCGCCTGGTGGCCTGGCGGGAGGAGGTGGCCGAGGTCAAGCGCGCGGCGTTCCGCGACGAGGAGTACTGGGGCCGCCCGGTGCCCGGCTTCGGCCCGCCGGACGCGGCGATCGGCATCGTCGGCCTGGCCCCGGCGGCGCACGGCGGCAACCGGACGGGCCGGATCTTCACCGGCGACCGCAGCGGTGACGTGCTGTTCCAGGCGTTGCACGACGTCGGGCTCGCCTCGCAGGCCGAGGCCCGGCACCTGGGGGACGGCCTGGAGCTGTACCGCACCAGGATCACCGCGCCGGTGCACTGCGCCCCGCCGGCCAACAAGCCGACCCCGGCCGAGCGCGACACCTGCCGCCCGTGGCTGGTGCAGGAGCTGGACCTGCTCCGCCCGACCCTGCGCGTGGTGGTCGTCCTCGGCGCCTTCGGGTGGCAGGCCCTGCTGCCGGTGCTGGCGGACGCGGTGTGGCAGGTGCCGCGCCCGCGCCCGAAGTTCGGCCACGACGTCCGCGCGGAGCTGCCGGCCACCGACGGCGGCGCCCCGCTGCACCTCCTCGGCTGCTACCACGTCAGCCAGCAGAACACCTTCACCGGCAAGCTCACGCCGGCGATGCTGCGGCAGGTCCTGGAGCACGCCAAGCAGCTGGCGGGGGTGGGGTGAGGTCGAGGACCACGCGAGGGTCGCCACGGCCAACCGGTGCTGCGTGACGCCGAGCGGCGTCGGCCAGGACTTCCCCGGGGGCGGCACGACGCACTCGGCAGACGTCCTCAGCACTACGCGAACTCGGAGGTCCTCGACCGGGGAGCGGCGACGCGGGTGGCCGAGCGCGTCGGGCTGACCGACCCGTCGACCGTCGCGCGGCTGGCTACGGCGGGGCAGCGCCTGCCCGCGTGGGACGACTCCGTCGGCGGCCCCAGCGGTTGTCGGAGCGGTTCCCCGTGCTGGGGCTGTCCAACGCCAGTCGCACCGCTCTGCTGCGGCTCGACGCTCACGCCGGGCTGCGGTGGCACCAGGCCTGTCCGCCGAGGTCGTCCAGGCCTACGAGCCGGCGCCGGAGGTCGACGGGCTGGCCGTCGACACCGCCGGGTGCCCGCCGGAACGCGTGCTCGTGGTGGCCGCCGACGCCTGGGACCTCCGCGGGGCTTGCGGACCGCCGACGTCCACCGCTCGGTCGGGGACCCGCCGAGGCCGTCCGGCACCGTCGACCGGCGCTTCGACGACCTGGACGCCCTGGTCACCACGCTGGCCTCGTGAGTGCGAAGACCGCCTCCAGCCGGTTCCCGCACTCACGACCACGGCGGCGTGCGCGTGACGCGGACCGGCGCGGAACGATCTCCCGGATGCCGACACGCGACCCAGCTGGGACCACTGCACGCGACGGGCGGCTGGTCGAACGGAACTCGGGGAGCCGATGCGTGGACGACGTCGGGCTGCGGCCGGCCACACCAGCTGACGAGGAACTCTGCTACCAGCTGCACCGCGCCGCCATGCGTGACGACGTCGAAGCGGTCTGGGGCTGGGACGAAGCCGACCAACGGGACTACCACCAGCGCGCCTTCGACCCCGCCCGCACGCGCATCATCACGGTCGGCGGCCGTGATGCCGGGGTCCTGATCGTGGACCACCGGCCGGCCGAGACCTACCTGGGACGCAACGAACTGCATCCAGACCACCAAGGCCGAGGCATCGGCGGCCGGCTCATCCAGCAGCTCCTCGACGACGCCGCCGCCCGCCACCGACCTGTGGTCCTCGACGTGCTGACCGTCAACCCGCGTGCCCACCAGCTGTACCGGCGCCTCGGCTTCCAGGAGGTCGGCCGCCACGGGGGGAACGGCATCAAGATCCGGATGGTGGCCGAACCCCGCCGGCAGGCCGAGGGGGCTTGACGTGCTCGCCGTCGGCGCCCGCGGGCTCCGCGGAGTTCGGCGACGACGTCCCGCACGGTCGGCTCGGGGTTCACGGTGCGATCATCCGCGGGTTGGCGAACAGCGAGTCGTCGATGACGACGTCCGCCATGCGATCGCGGAAATCCAGGTGCACGCCAGCGGTCCCGGCGATCACCCTGGCCGCATGGATCGTCAACGGGTGAGCGCACTGGCCCACGCCGACCACCCCATCGCCGCGCCGGTGAGCGCGTCGAGCGTGCAGTCGTTGGTCCGTCAGGCCGCCTGCCCGCCGGACGCGCTCGTGCTCGACCTCGGTTGCGGGGCAGGGGAGTGGACCCTGCGCGCGCTCCAGGAGTTCCCCGCGGCGGAGGCCGTCGCCGTCGACCTGTCGGAGCCCGCGCTGCGGCGCGCCGGAGCCGCTGCCCGGGAACGCCGGCTCGACGACCGGGTGACCTTCGTGCGCGGAGACGCGCGCGAGCACCGGCCACCGCGGGCCTGCGACCTCGTGCTGTGCGTCGGGGCGACGCACGTCTTCGGTGGGCTGGAGGGCACGCTGCGGGCGGTGGACCCGCTCGTCGCGCCCGACGGTGCCGTGCTCGTCGGGGAGGGGTTCTGGGAGCGGCCACCGGACCGGGCCGCGTTGACCGCGCTCGACGCGACGCCGGACGACTTCCGGGACCTGGCGGGCACGGTGGAGCTGGTCCAGCAGAACGGGTGGACGCCGGTCTTCGGGCACGTCAGCGAGCCCGGGGAGTGGGACGACTACGAGTGGTCCTGGACCGGTTCGCTGACGCGGTGGGCGCTCGACCACCCCGACGCCCCGGACGCCGAGGCCGCCCTCGCGGCGGCCCGTGAGCACCGCGGCGGCTGGCTGCGCGGCTACCGGGGCGTGCTCGGCTTCGTCTGCCTGCTGCTGCGCAGGCGTCCTCCGCGCACCTGAGCCGGGTCGCGCCGCGACATCGTCGGTGCGGCGTGGAAGGCTCTCGCCATGGGATCACCGAAGTCGGACCTGGAGCTCTACTTGGGCGCCGCGCGGGACGCGCTGCTGGGCAAGCTCGACGGGCTCTCCGAGTACGACGTCCGCCGCCCGCTGACGCCGACGGGCACGAACCTGCTCGGCCTGGTCAAGCACGTCGCGACCATGGAGGCCGGGTACTTCGGCGTCGTCTTCGACCGGCCCTTCCCGGAGCCCATGCCCTGGTTGGCCGACGACGCCGAGGCCAACGCGGACATGTGGGCGACCGCCGACGAGTCGCGGGAGTGGGTCGTCGACCTCTACCGCCGGGTGCGGGCGCACTCGGACGCGACCATCGACGCCCTGGAGCTGGACGCGCCCGGTCGGGTCCCGTGGTGGCCGGCGGGCCGGGACGAGGTGACGCTGCACCGGGTCCTCGTGCACGTCATCGCCGAGACCGACCGGCACGCCGGGCACGCCGACATCGTCCGCGAGCTGGTCGACGGACAGGTCGGGATGCAGGCCCCCGGCGACAACCTCCCGGACGCCGATCGCCAGTGGTGGGCGGACTACCGGGCCGAGCTGCAACGCGTGGCGGAGGACGTGGCTCGACGGTGCGGCGGCGGCCCCGGGTGAACGGCGGGTGAACGTTCCTGAGATTTCGCCAAGATCCGCACCGGGGCCGGGCATCGCTGTTCAAGATTCGGTATGGTGGCTGGAACCAGCCCCCATGACACCTCGGTGGTGTCACCGTGACGCCACCGCTCACCACCCCCGCTGGGGTGCGTACACAGCGCGTTTGGCCGCACACGGCGCGTTGACCGTGATCGAAGCCACTCGCGACTGGCGTCACATTAAGGGGGGTCGGCGCAGCGCGGACACGGTCCGTGGTGCGACCATGTGAACCATGGCTGGTAAATCCGATCCCACGCGGATTCTCATCCTCGGCGGCGGTTACGTCGGCATGTACACGGCACTTCAGCTGCAGAAGAAGCTGGGGCGCCGGGAGGCCTCCGTGACGGTCGTCGACCCTCAGCCGCACATGACCTACCAGCCCTTCCTCCCGGAAGCGGCCGCGGGCAACGTTGAGCCCCGCCACGTGGTAGCGCCACTGCGACGAGTGTTGAAGCGGTGCCACGTGGTCACCGCCGCCGTCACCGAGATCAAGCACGACCAGAAGGTCGTCACGGTCGAGAACCCGCAGACCGGCACTGAGCAGATCGGCTACGACGTGCTCGTCGTGGCGCTGGGCTCGGTCTCCCGGCTGCTGCCGATCCCCGGCCTCGCCGAGGAGGGCATCGGGCTCAAGACCGTGGGCGAAGCCACCTACCTGCGCAACCACGTGCTGGGCAAGATGGACGCCGCGGCCAACACCGACGACGAGGAGCTGCGCAAGCGGCTGCTCACCTTCACCTTCGTCGGTGGCGGTTTCGCGGGCGTCGAGGCGTTGGCCGAGCTGGAGGACATGGCCCGCTTCGCGACCCGCTACTACCAGAACATCAAGCCCGAAGACATGGAGTGGGTGCTCGTCGAGGCCGCTGGCCGGGTCATGCCCGAGGTCAGCGAGAAGATGGGCGTCTACGTGGTCAACGCGCTCGAGGAGCGCGGCATCAAGGTGTACCTCAACACCTTCCTGAAGTCGGTCGAGGGCGGTCACGCGGTCCTCTCCGACGGCACCGAGTTCGACACCGACACCCTGGTGTGGAACGCGGGCGTCAAGGCCAACCCGGTGCTGAAGAACAGCGACCTGCCGCTGGACGAGCGCGGCCGCGTCAAGGCCACCGCGCACCTGCAGGTCGAGGGCCTGCCGGACGTCTGGGCCGCGGGTGACTGCGCCGCGGTGCCGGACCTGTCCAAGACCGACGAGAACCCCGGTGCCACCTGCGCGCCGTCCGCGCAGCACGCGGTGCGGCAGGCCAACCAGCTGGCGAAGAACGTCCTCGCCTCGCTGCGCGGCAAGCCGACCAAGGAGTACCGCCACGCGTACGCGGGTTCGGTCGCGGGCATGGGGCTGTACAAGGGCGTCGCCGACGTCTACGGCTTCAAGGCCAAGGGCTTCCTGGCGTGGTTCATGCACCGCTCCTACCACGTGAGCCGGATGCCCACGTTCAACCGGAAGCTGCGCATCATCATCGACTGGACGCTGGCCTTCCTCTTCAAGCGCGAAGTGGTGTCCATGGGCCAGATCCAGAACCCGCGTGCGGCCTTCGAGCGAGCTGCGGAGAGCTGAGCGGGGGCAGGAGCGACGAAGCCGCGTGTCACTGGGGCACGCGGCTTTCGTGCGTCAAGGATTCCTGCTCCGTGCGGGCTATCTGGTGATCAGCTATCCTTGACAGCCTGTAGTGAGGGATCGCAGTCTCACGTCGAGGTGTTCACCTGATCGGGTGTGTTACGTGGGGGGAGGGGTGAATCCCTTGACGCTGAAGGAGTTGGCGGCGTTGTTCCGCAGCGGTGCCGTCGAGGAAGGGCCGCTCGCCGACTTCGCGGCCGACTACCGGGAAGCGGCCGAGATCTTCCGGAAGAAGGACGACTGACGATGGCATCGGTCGAGGGACAGCCCGATGGCACCGGGGGTGTCCCCGAGCCGTCGCTGCACCCCACACCGATGCTGTTGCAAGGGCAGGACTACTTCTTCCGCGCCTCCGCCACCCCGCTGGACTTCCAGGAGCGGATGTTCGGCGCGGACCTGGTGGACGACGAACCGGGCGATCCCGTCCCGTGCGTGCTGGTGCTGGCCCGCGCCGCGGACATGGAGATGAACGAGCTGTCGCTCGCGCTGGCCGAGGACGACATCCGCGTGGCCCGCATCGACGCCGACCGCTGCCTGGACCTCCCGCTCACCGTCCACACCGACACCCCGCTGCTGGAACTGCACCGCTGGCTGCTGCGGCCGGTGCTGGTCTGGCGGCGGCACTTCGACATCGACGCCATCCCCGTGGACCCGACCACCGTGCACGGCGCCTACGTCCGTGAGCAGTGGCGCGCGGTGGCGAACTGGCTGTCCAGCCGGAAGGACTGGGAGCGGGTCAACTCGGTGCGCGTGAGCGAGCACCTCGACCGGTTGACCCAGCTGCAGGACGCGGCCGCGGTCGGTCTGCGGGTGCCCCGCAGCACGGTGACCACGATGCCCGGCCGCAGCCGGCCCGGTGGCGGGCGGTGCATCGTCAAGACGGCCGGTCACCACCTGCTCGAACCCGAGCCCGGCGCGCTGCGCGGTCTGTTCCCGCAGCCGCTGGACGTCCGCCGCAGCGGCGAAGCCCGCGAACCGGCGCCGGTGCTGGTGCAGCAGTTCGTCGACGCCGGCCGCGAGCTGCGGGTGTTCGTGGTCGGCGACCGGACGATCGGTTTCCGCGTGCAGAAGCTGGACCCGGCGCAGCTGTGGGTCGACCCGGAGTCGGTGGTGGTCGAGCCGGCGGAGGTCCCCGAGTCGCTGGCCGAGCGCCTGCTGGAGCTGTGCCGCACGTGGGGCCTGGCCGTGGCGGGCTTCGACCTGCTCGGGGTCGGCGACGACTGGGTGTTCCTCGAGGTCAACGTCAACTGCGACTGGCGCTGGTTCGAGCACCGCGCGGGGTCCGCGGAGGTCTCCACGGCGGTGCACGACTGGGTGCGCACCCGGTTCCAGGAGCTGTCGGCCACGGCGTCCGGCGGGTGGGGCCCTTGGTGAACCAACCGACCAGGTGCAGATCGGCGGAGCCGGGAACCGACCCGGGCTCTCCTGCGTCCTAGAGGTGCGGTCGGCCTGTGCCGATCACCAGCCCCCGTAGCCCAACTGGCAGAGGCAAACGACTTAAAATCGTTCAAGTGTCGGTTCGAACCCGACCGGGGGCACCACCACCGCAGGTCAGCGGCTGTTGACCAGATCTCCCGCACTGGCCCGACGGACGCGCATCGAACCGGTCAGCGCAGGTCGTGCTTCCCGCTCTTCACGTCGCGGAGGTGGGCCGACCACGCCTCGGGCGTGAACGGGAGGACAGGGCTGGCCGCGCCGAACTCGCTTCCTTCACCCCGGTCGCTCCCGGAACGCCCGCCACCCGGACGCACGCGTCTCCACCGCCGTTGCTGCGGCTGCTCTTGCGCCGGTGCGCGTGGGTGAGGTCGGGGGTGGGCATGACGTGCTCCCCCGACGTGCCCACGACTCGCGGGCGAGCCGGTCGAGGAAGGTGATCGATTCCCTCTGGCCCAGGGCCTTGGCGCGCAAGGCGCTGGAGGTCAGGCTGTGCGTCTCGACTCCGGCCGGACCCTCCGAGCAGCGGCACCCCGTCGAGCAGCCGGCGTGGGCCACGTCCGGGTCTTCCGCGTAGGACAGCAGGATGAACGGCGCTCCGAGCGCTGGGACCGCTCCGGTGCTGAACGGGATCACCTGGGCCGTCACGGTCGGCAGCTCGGCGCTGGGCACCTGGCGTCCGGTGACTGGTGGGCGTCATGCGTTTCCCGTTGTGGCAGGCCGAGTTCCGGTCGGTGAGCCGGTCACCGCCTACTGCGGGGCGACGGCTGACGCTGCTGAGCTGCGCGACCGGTCCGAGGTGGACTGGGTGCGGGAGAGGACCTGCGTGGACTGCTGGCGCGTCCTCGCGGACCGCACCTGACCCGCCCGTCCCAGCCCGCCGAGGAGACCGTGTTCGGGCTCCACCTGGGCGCGCTCGTCCTGATCAACCTGCTGATCGCCGGCTCCGCGCCGGTCCCGCTGCCCCTGCTCACCCGAGCCCTTCCGAGTCGTTCCGCCGGAACGGGCTGGGCACCCCGGGACCAGGACGACACCGCGTCCGGAGAGGAGTCGAAGGGTCGTGAGGTGTCGGGCGGCTGCGGGCCGACGGCACCCATCGGCTGGCTGCTGAAGGATTCGTCTCACCGTTCCCGCTCCAGGAGCGCGGAACGGTCGGGATTCTCGTCCTTCACGTCTCTTCCCGTGAACGTCCAGCGGCCGACAGCGCCATCGCGCTGAGGGCGGCTGTGGAACGGACGCAGGTCGATCACCGATCTCCAGCGAAGGCGGTGCACCGGCCGACGACGACATCCCGATTTCCCCGCGATCGGCGGCGATTCGCGCCCACGAGAAGATGACCCGACCGCCGACCGCTGCCCCGACTGGCCGCACGCCCCCATCGGACGAATATCACCGGTCGTCCGCGTGATCCAGCTTGCAGGGTTCTGCGGTGGTTGCAAGCTGGCGTGGTGATTGCCGCCGACAGGAGCCGCAACGGTTTGTGGGCACAGGACCATCGCAACTTCACCATCGGGATGGTCCTGCTCGTCACGCTGGTCGCGTTCGAAGCGATGGGGCTGGCGACAGCTCTGCCGACGATGGTGCACGAGCTGCACGGCGAAGTGTGGTACTCGTGGCCCTTCACGGTGTTCCTGGCGGCCAGCGTGATCGCGACCGTGCTGGCGGGCCGCGTGGCCGACCGGCGGGGCCCCGCAGCGCCGGTGATGGCAGGACTGGCGGTCTTCGTGCTGGGGCTGCTCGTCGCCGGCCTCGCCGGCGACATGCCGACGCTGCTGGTGGCGCGCGCGCTGCAAGGACTCGCCAGCGGCAGCCAGAGCGTCGGACTGCTCGTGCTGATCGCAGTGGTCTACCCGAAGGAAGTCCAGCCCGCGGCGTTCGGTGCGATCTCCTCGGCGTGGGTGGTCCCAGCCCTGATCGGCCCCACCGTCGCTGGACTGGTCACGCAGTACGTGACGTGGCGTTGGCTGTTCCTGGGCCTGGCTCCGCTCGTGGCCCTGGGCGCGGTGCTGGTGGCGCCCACTGTGTGGCGTTGTGCCGCGCGTGCGGGCAGTGCTCCAGGAGGCCGTGGCTTGACGCCGGCCGCCGTGGGCGCGGCCTGCGGTGTGGTGGCGGTGAGCTGGGCCGTCCAGAACCCCTCACCGCTCTCGGTGGGACTCGGGGCGGCAGCGATCGTCGTGGCCGCAGCGAGCCTGCGCGTGCTGCTCCCGGTGGGGACGCTCCGGGGGCGTCCGGGCTTGCCGGTGGTGGTGCTGGCGCGTGGGCTGCTCGCCGGCACCTTCTTCGGGGCCCAGTCGTTGGTGCCGCTCCTCCTGTCTGCGGTGCACCACTACTCACCGGCCACGGCCGGCCTTCCCCTGACCGTGGGCTCGTTGGGGTGGACCGCCGGAGCGGTGTGGCAGGCCCGGAAGCGGGAGCTCAGTCGGGAGAAGCTGATCCTGGCGGGACTCCTGCTGGTGGCCACCGCGGTCGCCGGGCTCGTGCTCGTCGCGCCCTCGTGGGGGCCGCACTGGCTGGTGTTCCTGCTGTGGGGCGTCGGAGGTGTGGGGATGGGCATGGGGGTGGCGAGCACGTCGACACGAGTGCTCGCCCTGTCCCCGGCCGCTGAGCGCGGCTTCAACTCGGCTGCGCTGCAGATCTCCGACATGCTGGGGCAGGCGGCGCTGGTCGGCCTCGGTGGCGGTTTCGTCGCGGTGCTCGGAAGCACCCGGGCGCCCACGCCAGGAGTGGTCCCGTTCGCCGTGTTCCTCGCGGTTCTCGCCGTTGTGGGGGCGAGTCTGGTCTTCCGGTCGAGCCGAACGACCGCACTCCGCTCCGGTGGTCTTCCTGCTGCCAGCGCCCCGGCGAAGCCGGCGAACACGGGACACGGCGAGAGCGCTCCCACGTGAGCGCGAGCAGGACGACCCGCGGAGGAGCCCGCGTCGCCAACCACGCCCACGGTCTCGGCGGGCTGGACCGCGGGTGCGTGCACATGCCCTGGCGGCTCAGGGCACCGATCGGTTCCGCACGGCGTTGAAGGAATGGAGATGGGATGCTTCTCGCTCACCCGAAGTCGATGACTGATGTCCTTCGCAACCGCGCACTGAGTTCCCCTGAGCGTGTCGCCCTCCGCTTCCTCCTCGACGGTGAGCTCCGCGAGCAGTCGTTGGACTACGCCGAACTGGACCACCTCGCCAGGGCGGCTGCGGCCGTCATCCAGCAGCGGTGCTCAGCTGGTGACCGCGTGCTGCTGATGTACCCGCCTGGAGTGGACTTCGTCGTGGCCTTCTTCGCGTGCATGTACGCGGGCGTGATCTCTGTTCCGGCGTACCCGCCCGACCCGAGCAGGCCCACCCGCACCATCCCGCGCCTGCAGGAGATGGCGAGCGACGCGAAGCCCGTCGCCGTGCTCACGTCCAGTGCGGCAATCGGCCTCCGCGGCTTCTTGGAGGAGCACGCGCCCGAACTGTCCGCGCTGCCGTGGATCGTCACCGACGAGCTCCCCACCGGCGCTGAAGACTGCTGGGTCGAACGCAGTCCCCACGCCGACGACGTGGCGTTCCTGCAGTACACCTCAGGATCCACCGGCGCTCCCAAGGGCGTTGTGCTCAGTCATGGGAACCTGCTGCACAATTCCCAGGCCATCCGGCACGCGTTCCACCTCAGCGAGGACACGGTCGCGGTCAGCTGGCTCCCGCCGTACCACGACATGGGACTCATCGGTGGTCTGCTGCAGCCGGTGTTCGCCGGGTTCCCGGTGGTGCTGCTGTCTCCGTTGCACGCGATCGAACGGCCGATGCGCTGGCTCGAAGCGATCAGCCGCTACCGCGCCACCGTGAGCGGCGGCCCGAACTTCGCGTTCGACCTCTGCGTCCGCAAGAGCACCGCCCATGAGCGAGCGGGGCTGGACCTGTCGGAGTGGCGGCTCGCCTTCGTCGGTGCCGACACGGTGCGGCCGGAAACGCTCCGGCGGTTCGCTGAGGCGTTCGCGCCGGCGGGGTTCACCAGCGCCTCCCTCTACCCGTGCTACGGACTGGCCGAAGCGACCCTCCTCGTCGCTGGCGCCATCCGGCGACGCGAACCGCTGATCAGGCGGTTCGACCGCACGGCGTTGATCGACGGCATCGCGAGCGACCCCGCTGACACCGAGGAGTCCGTCGAGCGCGTTTCGACGGGCCAGGCGTGTCTGGGCACCGTCGTCGAGATCCGCGACCCGGACACCGGCCGGCCGTGCCCGGACGGGCGCGTCGGAGAGATCTGCGTGCACGGGCCCGGTGTCGCTCAGGGGTACTGGGAACGCCCGGTCTTGTCCGCTGACGTGTTCCCGACCGATGGGCAGGGGCGCCGGTGGCTGCGCACCGGAGACCTGGGCGTCACGCTGGACGGCGAGCTCTACTTCGTCGGTCGAGCCAAGGACGTGGTCGTCCTCCAGGGCGTCAGCCACCACCCCCAGGACCTGGAGAACACCGCCGAGCGGGTGGGGCACCTGCTGCGGGTGGGCAGCGGGGCAGCGTTCTCGGTGGGACCGGACGGGGACGAGGACCTCGTCCTCGTCTACGAGATCGTGCGGGGGAAGGAGGCCACGGCCGAGGACCTGGAGGCGGAGTCGGAGCGGGTGCGCACGGCATTGCTGGCCGAGCACGGCGTGCGACTGAGCGAGCTCGTCCTGATCCGCTCAGGCAGCATCCCCAAGACCTCCAGCGGCAAGATCCAGCGCCAAGCCACCAAGATGCTCTACGAAGCGGAGGCGTTGGACCAGGTCGTGCCCCTGACGTGATCCCACCGGGCCTCGTGCCTGCCGGTCAGCGATCCCGATGACCTGACCTTCCTGGAGCCCGTCCTCCGGAGGATCCTTTCGAGCAGCTGTTCACGCCGGCGTGGTGACGTTGTCTCTGCACCGCACCAGGTTCGTGGCCGGCGCGGTGCGCACAGATGAGACCAGGGGGCCGGATCCCTCCTGCACGGGGAGCGGGTCCGGCCCCCAACCGCGCACAGCGGAGCTCGCGGGGTGCCCGAGCTCGCGACGCCGCCCAGCGGGGAGGCTCGCCGGGACGGGCGGTGCGCCCGCAGCGCGTCGACGACGGCGGCACGAGAACCTTCCCTGTCAGCACCAGGAAGATCGTGCACCTCCGGTGCCGTTGGTCTCGCCACACCGAGCTCGTCCGAGCACGTGCGATGGCGTCGAGAGCCCCGCGCACAGCCCGGGAACGGTGGCCCAGCGGTGTCGGTCGACTCCTGTGGTGGACGAGGTCGGAGGACCAGTCCATCGTGGACGCAATGAGGTGCGGTGTGCGGCGCGTCGTGATCGACGGCGGTGGAGTGCTTGACGGGGCTGCTGAGGGGATCGAGATCCGGTCGCCCCCCGCCGTGTCGGCGCGTTCCCCGCGACTGTCCACTGTGGTCTTCAGTCGCCGTGATCTGCCTTCGTGTGCGGAAGAAACGGGCCGGATGAGGAGAACACCGGGATGATCAGCGGAGGAGCCGGTGGGATCACCGGAAGAGGTTGACCAAGGGGGTTCGGTTTGCGGGCCTGCCGAAGTGGAGGCACCTTTGACGTGGTCCCGGACATCGCGGACTGCACATCGCGGGAGCATGGCGACGGTTTCGCCGGCATGGTTCTCGCTCTTCCCCCCAAGAAGCTCGGAAAAGTCATTCGCGAAAGTGGTGCATTCCTACGATGCGTAACTTCAAGCGCGTTCTCGCTGTTGCTGCGGTGGGTCTTCCGCTCGTCCTCGGGAGCCCGGCTGTGGCCCTGGCCGGTGACGGTGGTGGTCACCACAAGGGCCACAAGCCGTGCTGCAAGTCCATCAAGCAGGACCAGGACCAGGAAGCGGAGCAGGAGGCGAGCCAGGGAATCGGGCAGGCGACCAGCCAGACCCAGAGCAACAAGGGCGCGGTGTCGCCGCACCAGTTCGTGGTCGGTGACAACGCGACCCTGGAGAACACGCTCTACCAGGGCAACAACGCCGACGCCTACAACTCCGCCACGCAGAGCCTGGCTCAGGACCAGTACGCCGACCTGGACGGCAAGCAGAACGCCGAGCAGAACAAGGGCAAGAAGCACAAGAAGCACGGGTCGTGGAACGACTGACCGCAGCGTGAACGCAGAGCAGGCCTTGGTCCAGCGGTGCAACCGCTGGACCAAGTCATGTCAGCACCCCGGTCGATCGCGGGCGCACTTCGTCGGCGAGCGGAGGGGAGTGCGCTTCGGGGCGGTCGGATCAACCCGGGAGGGGATCAACGTGCTCGTTCCCACCGATCAACTGATCATGCACCACGTGCTGGAAACCTCCGGCGGTACCGCCAGTTCGTGTCCGCTCCAGGGTCTGCAGAACGTCTGGAGGGCTGTCGCTCTCCCGGCGACTTCGGATGCGCCCATGCCCGTCGGGGGCCGGCGTTGTGGGCCCGGGACTGGCGGTTCGTGCGCGCAGGTGGACCGGTCCCGGACCCTGGAGATCGATCCACTCGTACCCGGTTTCCCCGGTGGGACAACAGGGAGCTCCGAGCGGTGAGCCGGCTGCACACCACGAGCTGTGCTGGACACCGGGAGCGAGCTCCACGGGTCCAGGTTCGCCGTGCTGGGCAGCCACGGGGTCAACTCCCCGCGGCAGCTGCTTGGTCCGGCGACTCGAGGCACCGGACCAAGCAGCGCCACCCCATCATCGTGCCCGGTCTGGGAGCACGTGACCGGCTTAGTAGTTGTTCTCCTGCTGCCCGGCGTCCTGGTCCTCGCTCTGGTTGGTGGTGCTGTCGCTGCCCTGGAGGAGTCCCGTCGCCTGCCCGCCGAGGTTGATGAGGTTGTGCTGGACCTGGACGACGCGCTGGTAGGCCTCGTGGCTCTGCGCGGTGAGGCTGTGCTGTGCCTGGTCCAGGCTCAGGTTCTGGTCCCCAGATCCGCCGCGCCCGTGCTTCTTCCCCCAGCCGCCGTCCTCGCTGCTCCCCTTCGTGGCGGGCATCGAACCGGACTCGGTGTTGAAGGAGGTGGCGCCGTCAGCGGAGGCCACGCTGCCGGCTTGGCCGAAGTAGGCCTCACCGTCCGGGCTGGCGCCGGACTCGGTGTTGAAGGCGGTCGCGCCCTTCGGGGTGGCCATGCTGCCGCCCTGGCCGAAGTAGGCCTCACCGTCCGGGCTGGCGCCGGACTCGGTGTTGAAGGCGGTCGCGCCCTTCGGGGTGGCCATGCTGCCGCCCTGGCCGAAGTAGGCCTCACCGTCCCGGCTGGTGCCCGATTCGGTGTTGAAGGCGGTCGCGCCCTTCGGGGTGGCCATGCTGCCGCCCTGGCCGAAGTAGGCCTCACCGTCCGGGCTGAAGCCGGACTCGGTGCCGAAGGCGGTCGCGCCGTCGAGGGTGGCCACGTTCCCGACCTGCGAGAAGTGGGCGCCGCCGTACGGGGTGGAGCCCGACTCGGTGCCGAAGGAGGACGCGCCCTTCGGGGTGGCCGTGCTTCCGCTCTGGTCGAAGTAGGTGCCGTCGGCACCGGCAGTTCCGGAGATGCCGAACAACAGCGGAGTGGACAGGGCGGCCACGGTTGCGGCGGCGCGATTCAACTTACGCATGAAAGAGAAGCTCCTTACGCTTTCCGAGATACTGGACATGGTCCGTCCAGGCCACGCCCTCAACCGAAGGGCAAGATCACACTGATCTTGCTCGCGGCATATCCTTCCACTCCCGCGGCACGATGTGCTATGCACAAACGAGTGATGATTTCATCCGATCGAGACCATCTGCTCGGTCGTGGAATACTCCACATCGGGTGAAGTGGCCGCGGTCGGCTTGACCGACTGGATCTCGTGCCCAAGAATCCTGCGTGCGAGCGAGCGGCGAAGCGCCGCAGTGCCGGGCCCGTTCTCTGCGTGTCGGCGACACCTTTTCAGGGGTGAACGACGATCCCGTGAATTCGGGTCCCGTTCACTGGTGACCAGACACGCTGAAGTTCTGCTCTCGCGGACCGGTGACGCTTCTCGATCAGCGCCGTCGACGGATCGTCGCGGGGACGAAGGCGCCGAGGATGCGGAGGACGGGCTCGTGCGCCGGACCGTGACGGGTCGGCAGTGGTCGGTGGCGGGGTGGTGAGGGCGGCGTTCCCGCAGGTGGACCTCGGTGGAGGGGAGTTCGTCTCGTGTTGCGCCGCGAGGGGTGGTGACGCAGCAGGTTCGGCGTGAGCGCTGTCGCGGACGAGGAAGGAGAACGGGGTGTGGCAACAGCGGGAACCGTTGCCACACCCCGGG
Source organism: Saccharopolyspora hordei (assembly GCF_013410345.1). Taxonomy (NCBI): domain Bacteria; kingdom Bacillati; phylum Actinomycetota; class Actinomycetes; order Pseudonocardiales; family Pseudonocardiaceae; genus Saccharopolyspora; species Saccharopolyspora hordei. The sequence continues at coordinate 5,758,440 of NZ_JACCFJ010000001.1, read as the reverse complement.
ATGAACGTGTGCCGATCAGCGACGATCAGTAGTAGTTGTTGTAGTCGCCGCCACCGCAGACGTCGGCGGCCGACTCGGCCTCGTTCTCGCTCTCGCCCTTGATGATCGACAGGATCGGAACGGAAGCCGAAACCGGAACCGCGACGCAGGAGACGCCCACGTTCACGAGGCCCTTCAGGTGGTTGTTGCCACCACCGTCGCCAGCGTCGCCGCCGCCGGCGAAGGCGGTACCGGAAAAGCCCATCAGGCTCACCGCAATGGTGGTGACTCCCAGAAGACGAGCAGTCTTGCCCATGTGAGATTACCCTTCTCGAGATCGTGTCCGTATGCGTCTGATCGGCAATCTGACACCGTCGCCGACGACGGGGCAACCATATTCAGCGGCGCTCGACGCTCGCACTTCCGATCACCCTTTTGTTTAGACATGATCACCCGGGCGTGGGTTGTGGCTGAATACGATCTTCATGTCGTCCTTGTCGTGGGACACGCGCAGTCAGAAGTTCCTGTCTACAAAGGACTGTGTCGGGCCTCCGGTCGGGGCGGTCCGGTACGTCTCGACACCGCTCATCGACTGACGGCAGTTCTTCGCCGCGGACTGCGTCAACGTCGATCGAAGCCTTTTGTTGATCACAGCGATGTGGACGGTGGTCTCGTGTGTACTGATCGACTGTCCGTCGCTCCACGGCGACGGCCGACCGACTGGGGCGGCAACGGCTCTGGCGCAGCCCAGTGCACGTCGGTCGGGGCGCCTCGTCCCGTTGCCTCTGCGGTGGCCGGAGATCGCCGGTTCCCGTGCTCCGGGTGAAGGTCTTTCCTCGGAAATCCGGTGAGAACTCGGTGTTTCCGTGCGCGTACCAAGGCGCCGTTTTGGTGATCGCTAGATGAGGTGGTGCACGGGGGTTCGGTTTGCGGGGCGGTGGGGGAGGGGGCATTTTTGACGTGGTCCCGGACGTTGTGGACTGATTTTTCGGGGAATGTGGCGGCGTCTTTCGCTGGCCTCGTCCCTGGCCATCCCTCCTAAGATGCTCGAAGAACTCCTCACGAAAGTGGTGTATTTCTACGATGCGTAACTTCAAGCGCGTTCTCGCTGTTGCTGCGGTGGGTCTTCCGCTCGTCCTCGGGAGCCCGGCTGTGGCCCTGGCCGGCGACGGTGGTGGTCACCACAAGGGCCACAAGTCGTGCTGCAAGTCGATCAAGCAGGGCCAGGACCAGGAAGCGGAGCAGGAGCTGGCCCAGGAGATCGGGCAGTGGATCGGTCAGACCCAGAGCAACAAGGGTGAGGTGTCGCCGCACCAGTTCGTGGTCGGTGACCACGCGACCCTGACGAACACGCTCGAGCAGGGCAACAACGCCAACGCCAGCAACTCCGCGGAGCAGGCGGCGGCCCAGTGGCAGGACGCCGACCTGGACGCCTCCCAGGACGCCAAGCAGAACAAGAACCACAAGAAGCACCACTGACCAGTCGAACGCAGAACGGCTCTCGGGTCCGGCGGCTCCCCCACCGCCGGACCCGAGCCTTGTCGGCGCCTCGACGACCCGTTCCCAGCGGTCCCGCTCCGCGCGGGTGACCGGAGAAGGCGACCCAGGACGACGAGGTCTGGAGAAAACAGTGGTCGTCGGCGGTTTCGGGAATTCAGGCGTGATCGCTGGAAGAGGTGATCAGCCGGGTTTCGGTTTGCGGAAGCGTGGGCGAAGCGGCACCTTTGACGTGGTCCCGGACATTGTGGACTGCTCCGCGGGGAATGTGGTGGCGATTTTCGACGGCATCGTCCTCGACGCATTCCCCGCGTGATCCCGAATGAAAACTGGCGAAAGTGGTGTGTTTCTACGATGCGTAACTTCAAGCGCGTTCTCGCTGTTGCTGCGGTGGGTCTTCCGCTCGTCCTCGGGAGCCCGGCTGTGGCCCTGGCCGGTGACGGTGGTGGTCACCACAAGGGCCACAAGCCGTGCTGCAAGTCCATCAAGCAGGACCAGGACCAGGAAGCGGAGCAGGAGCTGGAGCAGGCGATCGCTCAGCTGATCGGCCAGGACCAGAGCAACAAGGGCGCGGTGTCGCCGCACCAGTTCGTGGTCGGTGACAACGCGACCCTGGAGAACACGCTCTACCAGGGCAACAACGCCGACGCCTACAACTCCGCGGCGCAGGAAGCCGACCAGGGGCAGCTCGCCGACCTGGACGGCAAGCAGAACGCCGAGCAGAACAAGGGCGGGAAGCACAAGAAGCACGGCTGACGCAGTCGTTCAGCAGCAGGTCGTGGTCCGGCGGGTCCCCCAACCGCCGGACCTTTCCTTGTCCGGGATTCGACTGGGGGGTGCGCCGAAGCCCGCATCAGCCGCATGACGTGGGGGGTGGAGGTGACCGCCTCGCCGTTCACGGGCACGGCCGACGGTGGTGGTGCTGCACCGGCACGAGCGCGGCACGACGATGCCGTCCGCTGGTGGTGAGGTGTGGGCGGGCGAGCGCCAGCCGGGGTGGAACCTGGGAACTGGTTGACCGCGAGCGGTGTGGTGACCGTGGGGACCGGACTCGCGGCGCCGCTCGTTCGCTGCTGGGCAGAGCGACGACGAAGACGTGAGATCGAGGACGAGGTGTGCGGAAGTAGGAGCCGGGTGTCTGCTTCCTGCTCCTACTTCCGCGTGGGCAGGACCGATGTGCTGTCCTAGCCCGTGTGCGAGGCGATGCGGATTCCCGGACCGGAGCCCTCAACGGCTCCGGCCGTCACCGGGGTTCGTGCTCACCAGTTCTTGCCCTGCACACTGATGGTGCTCTGCGCCGTGGTGGCGCTTCCCTCGCTGTAGCCGCTCTGCACGGTGGTGGTGCTTCCCGTGGTGGTGCTCTGCGTGGTGGTGCTCTGCACCGTGGTGGTCTGCACGCTGGCGTTCGCCTGGACGATCTGGGCGTCCTGCGGGGCGGGAGCGGGAGCGGGAGCAGGGGCCGGCGCCGGCAGGGTGACGTGAGGACCGGGCACCACGTAGACCGTCTCGTTCACCGGGGCATCCGCATCGATGATGGTGGCGTCGGCGAGCGCTGCGGGCGCTGCCAGGGCAGTCGTACCGAGTGCGACGCTTGCCGCGGCGGCGATACGGGCGAACTTCTTCATGTGAGCCTCTTTCATCGTCGAATCGCTTCAGCATCCGGCCAGCGCGGACGGATTGCCAGGAGCAGTTGTAATGGCGAAGACCGAGATCCGCTTGTCGTGACTGGCCTTGATCGCCTCTTCGGTTGATCCCGGACAACCGCATGCGGCCTGGAGTCTCATGTGGATGGTCGAGAGCGGGCATGTCCCCCTGGGTGGCATCGCCGCGTCTCCACCGCGGCAGCGCTCGGGGGCAGGTCACGACTCCGTCCACACGGGACGATCCGGGTGGGCAGCCCGCTGCGCGGCCGACGTCCGGGCATGGTGGAGCTGACCCTCGCGCATTTCGTGAATCCGCCGCGAGCGTTGTTCCGGCCTGTTCCTGGTGTGCGAAAATCGTCGTCGGCGTGCGGCGAACGAAAATCCCCCACAAAGCATCGGGCCGCGTGCGGGGAAGGAATTCACATTTGCGGTCGCCAAGTAGAGTGATCGTGGTTGCGTCGACTTTCGCGTCACCCTAGGTTCCTGGTCGTAGCTGGTTGACGCGCTGGCCGGCTGCTCCTTGGGATGCGGGAAGGCCGGACCCGCTGTGCGGTGAGACCCCATCTCCCGGGTTCGGCTTTCCTGTCTCGGACCTCCAGAGCCGTCGAGGATCGACCCTGCGCCCGCAGCGGGACCCGCGTCGGCGTGGGACGCCGCCGGGTCGCCTCGTGAGAACGGTTCCGCCGAGCGTTCCGCAGTGCGGCGGTGTGAGCCCGGGGAGCGGACGCCCGGCTGGATCGATCCGGGCGAATCGGGTTGTCGTTGACCCGAGGCGAACTCTCCGCTGGTCACTAGGGTGGGTGCATGACACGGCACCTGTGGCCGCCGTAGCGCAGCGTGGCAGAGAGCGAGGGGGCGACGACGCTGCGGTGGGTGGGCGCGGGCGTCCGGAGTCCGTGGCCTGGCACCCGCGAGACGGGCCGGGACTGGGTGTCCACTGTGACGGAACGGCCGACCCGCGTCGCGTGGTTCTTGCGTGCGCCCCTGGTGCCCGTGGTGCGCGCGGGACGCGAGGCGACAGCTGGTTCGCCGTCGGGTGCAGCTGCGAGGAATTCGACGACCGAGGGGCTAGTTCGGGTGGTTTTCCCGGAACAGGCCGGGCAGCCTGGATCCAGGCACGACGTTCGGAGGGGAGTTCGAATGGGTTCGACGCAGTCAGAACTTCCCGACGACCGAGCGGTGCAGGCGAGCGCGGCCAAGGCCCTCACCTCGGAGGACATGCGCGACTACGCGATCTTCTCGCTGGACGCCCAGGGGAACGTGGTCAGCTGGAACACGGGCGCGCAGCGCATCAAGGGCTACACCAGCGAAGAGATCATCGGCAGGCACTTCTCGATCTTCTACCCGCCTGACCAGGTCGAGGCCGGGTACCCGGACTGGGAGCTGGAGCAGGCGGCGCGGGACGGCTTCTTCATCGACCGGGGCTGGCGGGTGCGCAAGGACGGCAGCCGCTTCTGGGCGCACGTGGTCGTCACCGCCACGCGCGCGCCCGACGGCAGCCTGTACGGGTTCATCAAGATGACCCGGGACGAGGGCGGCGTGCACGCGCGCCACCAGCGGTCGCGGCGTCAGTTCAGCGACCTGTTCGAGCTCGCCTCCACCGGCATCGCCCTGTTCGACAACGACGGCCGGTTCCTCGACGCCAACCAGGCGCTGTCCGACCTGCTCCGCTACCGCCTCTCCGAGCTGCGCACCAAGACCGACCGCGACATCGTGCACGGCAGCGACCCCGACGGGAGCGGCCTGCTGCCGAGCACGTCACCGCTGACCACGCCGGGCGGCCTCGGCGAGCCGATCCCGCACCGGGTGCTGGCCCGCGCCGACGGCCAACCCGTGCTGTGCGAGGTGCACAGCAAGCCGTCGGTGAGCGAAGAGGGCGGCCCGGTGTGGCTGGCGATCTTCAACGACGTCACCGAGCAGGTCCAGCACCTGGAGACCCTGCGTTACCAGGCCATGCACGACGAGACCACCGGCCTGCTCAACCGCCGGGGCTTCGAGGAGGTGACCGCGTCGATGGCCGAGGCCGCCGGGGGCGGCCAGGCGGCGGTGCTGTTCTGCGACCTCGACAACTTCAAGCGCATCAACGACGCGCTGGGGCACGAGGCCGGGGACGAGCTGCTCACCGCGGTCGCCGCGCGCCTCAACGAATCGCTGCCGCCGAAGTGCACCGCAGCGCGGCTGTACGCCGACCAGTTCGTCGTCGCCTGCCCCGACGTGGAGGCCAGCGGGGGCCTGGAGGCCCTCACCGCGCAGGTCACCGACCTGTTCCGGATGGTCGTGCCGTTGCGGGAGTGGCGGGTGCACGTCTCCGCCTCGGTCGGCGCCGCGGTGCTCGACCGCGAGACGTCCCTGAGCGAGGTCCTGCGCGCCGGGGAGGCGGCGATGATCGAGGACCGCGCGCGCGGCCAGGGACGTGCCAGCGGTGCGCTCTTGCCCGTCCAGGCCGACTCCGAGCAGATCCAGCTGGAGCAGGACCTGCGCGAGGCCATCGACGAGGACCGCCTGGGGCTGCACTACCAGCCCATCGTGGACAGCACCGGGCACGTGGTGCTGGCCGAGGCGCTGCTGCGCTGGACCCACCCCGAGTACGGACGGATCCCGCCCGACATCGTGCTGCGCATCGCCGAACGCGGTGGGCTGCTGGCCGACCTGGACCGGTCCGTGCTGCACCGGGCCCTGCGCGAGTCGTCCCGGTGGAAGGGGCCGGGCGGCCGCCCGGTCGGCGTCACGGTCAACGTGGCCGGCCTGCACCCCAACCAGGTGTCCTTCGTCGACGAGATCACCACGGCGCTGCGCGACACCGGCACCGACCCCGACCGCCTCGTCATCGAGATGCTCGAGACCGTCATCGCCGAGCTCTCCCCGCAGGCCCGCGCAGCCATGGGCGACCTCGTCGACAGCGGGGTCCGCTTCGCCATCGACGACTTCGGCACCGGCTACTCCTCGCTGTCCCGGCTGAGCGAGCTGCCGGCGCAGGTCATCAAGCTGGACCGCGAGTTCGTCGGCGGCATCTGCATCGACCCCACCGACCTCGGCATCACCCGCGCGGTGGCGGAACTGGCCCGGACCATGGAGCGGTTCTGCATCGCCGAGGGCGTCGAGACGCCGAACCAGTACCACCTGCTGCGGTCCATCGGCATGGACGCCTACCAGGGCTACCTGTTCTCCGCCCCGCTGCCCCCGGCGGACTTCGAGGCCTTCCTCACCACCACCCCGCTGAACTGGACCAGCCGCTGACGGACGACTGTCCGATGAGGACGTCCCAGCGCGGCGTTTGGGCGGGGAGCGGTCGGGTAACCGGCAGACGAGCGCTGTAGAGGGGGAGTGCCATGCTGGCGGCCATTCGCAGATTCGGCATCACGTCCGACCACATGTTCCTCGCCGGCTTCGTCTCGATCGGACTGACGTTCGTCGCGTGGTCCGCGTCCGTGAACGCGGAGAACACCGAGCGGGCCGACCGGTGGGGCATCTTCATCGGTGAGTGGGCCCCGAGCTTCTTCGCGCTGGGCACGGCGCTGCGGCTGGACGAGCAGTCGGCCGGGAAGCGCTGGTGCCCCACGTCGAAGCGGAAGTGGGCCTAGGCCTCGGGCGAAGCCCCACGACGGAGGAGGTCCGCCCGGCGCGGGTGCGCCGAGCGGACCTCCCGTGTCCAGAGCTGGTCGATCACCAGGCCGGGCGGCTGGCCGCGGTCTGGCGGCGGAACCGCTTGGCCGGGACCACCCGGGCCCGGTCCACCGCGAGCAGCGCGAACAGCACACCCGCCACGAGCCAGACCAGCAGCTGCAGCACGCCGCTCAGCGCGCCGTCGGCCCCGGTGACGATCGAGGCGAGTGCCTGGACCGCGCCGTGGGTCGGCAGGAAGCTGCTGGTGCTGTGCAGCAGGCCGGGCACCGTGGACACCACCCCGGTCGCCGCGGCCAGCGCCAGGACCACGAGCGAGACCACCCGGCCCCCGGTGCCGAACAGCGCGGTCAGCGCCTGGTTGACCGCCACGAAGGCCAGCGCGGCCAGCAGCGTCACCCCGGCGAAGGCCGCCCAGGAGCCGAAGGACAGGTCCAGGAACGGCGCCAGGGCCGCGCTGACCACCACCGCGCCGACCGCGGCGACCAGCGCACCGGGCAGCAGCGAGGTGAGGACCAGGCGCCAGCTGGAGCGGCGCGAGGTCGCGGCGTCCTCCGGCACCGCCCGGACCACCGCGTAGACGGCCAGCCCGGCGATCCAGAACGCGACGGCGATCAGCAGGCCGATCAGCGACTTGCCGAAGGTGGGCAGCTCGGACTCCAGCGCGGCCGGGCTGGACGCCACCGTCTTGAGGTGCGCGCGCTCCTCGTCGGTGTAGTTGGGCAGCTGGTCCGCCGCCGGGGCCATCTGGTCGGCGAACATCCGGTTGCCGTCGGCGACCTGCTGGGCCCCGTCGGCCAGCTGGCCCACCCCGCCGTGCAGCTGCTGGACACCGCCGTTGAGCTGGTCCAGGCCCCCGGCGAGCTGCTGCGCGCCGTCGCTGAGCTGCGTGCCGCCCGCGGCCAGCTGGCCGATGCCGTCGACGAGCTGACCGGAGTTGTCGGCGAGCATGCGGGTGCCCATGGCGATCTGCTCGGACCCGAAGGCCAGGCCCTCGAACCCGTCCCGGGCCTGCTTGACCGGCCCCTGGATCTTCGCCTTGATGGTGTCCAGCACGCCCTGGCGCTGGTTGGCCTGCTCGACGTGCTCCCGCAGCTGGGTGCAGAAGTCCGAGGTCAGGCCCTCGGTCGGGCACCGCTCGGCCAGCTTGGCCAGGCCGTCGAGCTTGGGGGAGTCGGGGATCAGCTCGGTGGCGGCCAGGATCTGGTCGGTGAGCGGGACGAACTGGTCGGCCATCGCGCGGTTGCCCGCCGCGACCTGCTCCGCGCCGTCGGCCAGCTGCCGGGTCTGCTCGGGCATCTGCTTGACCTGCCGGTGCAGCTCGTTCAGGCCGCCCGACAGCTGCTGCATCCCGTCGGCGAGCTGGTTGCCGCCGTCGGCCAGCTGCGGCACGCCGCTGGCCAGCTCGTCCACACCGCTGGAGAGCTGCCCGATGCCGCCCGCGAGCTGCCCGCTGCCGTCGGCGAGCTGGCGCGCACCGTCGACCGCGGTGCCCAGCTGGCCGTGCATCTCCGCGAAGCCGCCGTAGAAGCCGTCGAGCAGCATCTCCACGATCTGCTTGTTGAACACCGACACGCTCTGCCGGGCCGCGGCCTCCACCGCGGCCGCGTCGGCCGGGGCCGCCACCGGCGAGGTCTCCACCCGGATCCCGGCCTGGGTGGCGTCCATCGGCTCGCCGGTCAGCACCGACGCGGTGGTGCGGGAGAACGCCTTCGGGATGGTCACCACCGCCGCGTAGCGGCCGTCGGCCAGCCCCTCCCGGGCGTCCTCGGCGGCGGTGACCTGCCAGGTGTAGCCGGTGTCGGTGCTGTTGACCAGCTTCGCGGCCATCTCCCGGCCCAGCGGGGCCATCTGGCCGTTGATGGTGGCCGGCTCGTCCTCGTTGACCACCGCGACCTCGGCGGCGCCGTGCTGGCTCATCGGGGCCCAGAACGCCCAGGCCAGCACGCCGACGAGGAGCACGGGGACCAGCGCGAGGCCGATCCAGGTGCCGCGCCCGACGGAGCCGCCCGAGCGCCGGGCGGCCTGCGTGAACGGGTTCCTCATGACCCTCACACCTCCTGGAGACGGCCCGCGAACAGGGCGGGCCGCGCGGAAAGCCGCAGAACGTCGACCCGGTGGTCCGGCAGCAGGTCGGCGACCAGGCCCGGGTTCGTGTAGGTCAGGACGAAGCTCACCGGAGCACCGTCCGGTGTGGACGAACTGGTGAGCAGGTAGGCGAGCTCGTGGCGCTGCTGGGAGTCGGCGATCGAGTCGACCTCGTCGAGCAGCACCAGCCGCACGCCGTCGGCGATGGCCCGCCGGACCTCGACGGCCGGTGCCTCGCTGGTGCGGCACTGGACCAGTGCGGTGCGCGAACGGACCGCCCGGGCCCGCTGCGGCAGCAGCATGCCGGCCACCCGCACGTCACCCCGCACGGTGCGGACCCGGCCGCCGAGCGCGTGCAGCAGCGCGGAGCCGGCGTCGGACTCGCTCTCCACCGCGAGCACGCCGCCGGGGTGCAGGTGGATGTCCACCCCGCCGACGACCTGCTCGCCGCGGTCGTCGTGGACGCTCAGGCCGCGGGCGCTGACCACCTCGTCGTTGCCCGGCCAGTCGGCCAGCCGCAGCTCGTGCTGGAGCGCCTCGCCCTCCACGTCCAGCGAGGGCAGCCGGCGGGCCAGCCAGCGCGGCAGCCACCAGGCCTTGTCGCCCAGCAGCGCCATCACCGCGGGCACCAGCGTCATGCGGACCACGAAGGCGTCGACGAACACGCCGACCGCGAGCCCGAACGCGATGGGCTTGATGTTGGAGTCGCCGTGCGGGACGAACGCGGCGAACACCGAGATCATGATGACCGCGGCGGCCACCACGACCGGCGCGACGTTGGTGAACCCGGACTCGATGGCCCGCTTGGCGTCACCGTGGTGCGAGTACTCCTCCCGCATCCGGGAGACCAGGAACACCTCGTAGTCCATGGCCAGCCCGAACAGGATCGCCATGAGCAGGATCGGCATGAAGCTGATGACGCCGCCGACGTGGGAGACGTTGAGCGGGCCGGTCAGGTGCCCCTGGTTGAACACGAACGCGACCGCGCCGAAGGTCGCGCCGACCGACAGCAGGTAGCCCAGCGCGGCCTTGACCGGCACCCACACCGACCGGAACACCATCGCCAGCAGCACCAGCGTCAGGCCGACCACGATGACCGCGAACGGCAGCAGCGCGTCGAAGAGCTTCTCGGACAGGTCGATGCCGATCGCGGTCACACCGGTCACCGCGATGCCCGCGCCGTACTCCTCCTCGAAGTGCGGGCTCATCGCGCGCAGCCGGTGCACCAGGTCGGCGGTCTCGTCGGCCTCGCCGCCGGTGGTCGGCACGACCTGGATGATGCCGGTGTCGATGGTCGGGTTCGGGGTGGCCATCGGCACCGCGGCGACGCCCGGCATCGCGCGGATCTCGTCGGCGATGCCGTTGACCTGGCCCAGCGGGTCCGTGCTGCCGATGATGTCGGTGGTCACCATCAGCGGGCTGTTGAAGCCGGGGCCGAACTCCGCGGCGATGTGGTCGTAGGTGTCGCGCGCCGGGGTCCCCACCGGCTGCGAGCCGGCGTCGGGCACCGAGAGCTTCAGGTCCGCCATCGGCAGCGTGCACAGGCCGAGCCCGGCGATGACCACGACGATCGTCACCAGCGGCGCCTTGGTGACGCCCCGGACCCAGGCGAGCGCGAACGAGCGGCGCGCCCGCCGCTGCCGCCGGCGCCGCCGCACCTTCGTGGGCCGCAGCCGTTCCCCGGCGAAGCTCAGCAGCGCCGGGATGATGGTCAGCGCCACCGCGACGCCGATCGCGATCGAGACACCGGCGAGCACGCCCATCGTGGTCAGGAACGTGATCCCGGGGACCGCCAGCGCCAGCAGCGCGATGATCACCGTCATCCCGGCGAAGATCACCGCCGACCCGGCGGTGGCCACCGAGCGCGCGATGGACTCCGTGACGCCGACGCCGGCGGCGAGCTGCTCGCGGTGCCGGGACACGATGAACAGCGAGTAGTCGATGCCCACGGCCAGGCCCAGCATCATGCCGAGCATCGGCGCGGCCGAGGAGACCTCGGTGAACGCGGTGGTCAGCAGCACGATGGTCATCGACACGCCGACGCCGACGAACGCGGTGACCAGCGGCATCACCGCCGCGATGAGCGAGCGCAGCAACAGCAGCAGCACCATCAGCGCGACGACCACGCCGACCGCCTCGGTGGCGCCCAGCTCCGGCATGGCGTTGGCGTAGATGTCGCCACCGACGTGCACGGAAGCGCCCGGACCGAGCTCCGCCTCCAGCGCCTGGGCCTCCGCGAGCAGGTCGTTCTTGACCTGGTCGGGGACGTCCAGCGGCGGGAAGTCGAACTGCATGTTGATGATGCCGGTCCGCCGGTCCTCGGAGACCTGGTTGGCCACCAGCTCGTCCAGCGGGCTCATCACCGTGCCGACGCCGTCCCACTCCGAGACCCGGTCGATGAGGCCCTCGAAGGCCTCGCGCACCTGCGGGTCGTCGACGTGCTCGCCCTCGGGGACGGTGAACACCATCTGCGCGCGCGAACCGGTCATCTGCGGGAAGACGTTGTTGAGGTGGTCCAACGCCTCCTGCGATTCAGCGCCGGGGATCTCGAGCGAGGTCTGCATCCCCTGCTGGAAGACCAGCGCGCCCCCACCCAGCACGGCGAGGAGCGCGAGCCACGCGACCAGCACCCACGCTCTGGTGCGGACCACGGCCCGCCCGAGTCGGTACAGCAAAGACGACAACCGGAACACTCCCGCAGTGAAGGACTCGATACACGGCGCATGCGATACGCGATGCATGCGATACACGATGTATTCGATGCACACTGTATATTTCCCGCGATCCCCCGCGGCCACCTCGTCGCGGAACTGTGAGGCGAAACACTGAGCAGGAGACTCGAGGACATGACCGATCAGCCGCCACGGCGCGAGACACGGCGACGCGCGGAGACTCGCCGACGGCTGATCGCCGCTGCTCGCGAGGTGTTCCTGGAGCACAGCATCAGCGACACGCCGGTGGAGCTGATCTGCGAGACGGCGGGGTTCAGCCGCGGCGCCTTCTACTCCAACTTCGCGACGAAGGAGGACCTCTTCCTCGCGGTCTACGAGGAGGAGGTCGCGGCGCGCATCGACCAGACGCGCGAGATCATCGAGAAGGCGATCGCGCCGACCCGGCACGAGCGCTCGGTGCACGAGGCGATCCTGGAGATCGGCGCGGCGTGCGCGGAGGCGCTGTCCGCGGACAAGACGTGGTACCTGCTGCTGGCGGAGTTCCGCGCGCACGCCCTGCGCGACCCGGAGATGCGCCTGCGCGCGGGGGAGTACCTGGACCAGATCACCGACGAGGTCGCCGAGCTCATGCACCACGCGCTCGACGAGCTGGGCATGCGCGCGGTGGTGGACACCCGCGACGCGGTGCGCGCACTGCTGGCGATCTACGACGCGGAGCTGGAGCGCGCGGTCTTCAGCGACACCGACCCGAACATGGGCACCCTCTTCACGGAGATCTTCCCCCGCGTCGCCGCCGCCCTCATCGCCCCGAGGGAGGACTGACCGCTCCGGCGGCGTGCTGCGCGCCGGCGTCCGCGATCTCGTGGAGATCGCCGGCTTGATCTCCAGCGACATCGCGTGCCACCGGGGTCGACGGGCCTACCGGGGCCTCGGTCGGGGTGTGTCGTCGCTCGGCCTCTCCGTGGTCCGCCGCTCGGGGTCGGTCGCGGCGCGAAAGAGGTTCTGGATCGGTCGAGAAGAGCTTGGCACGGCGGGAAGTTCGGTGCGGCGCAGGTATTGAAAACTTACTTCGGATGCCGTAAGAAGTACCGCATGTCCGAGGTCACCGAGCGTTCCGCGCCCACCGGGAACGAGGCTCTGCGGCGCATCCGCACGGAAGCCGTGCTCGCCGCGCTGCGGGAGCACGGGCCGGTGTCGCGCACCGAACTCGCCGGGCTGACCGGGTACCGGCCGTCGTCGCTGACCGAGATCGTGCGCGAGCTGATGGGCAGCGGGCACGTCCTCGAAGTCGGGGCCGGGGACTCCTCCGGAGGCCGTCGCCCGCGGCTGCTGGCGTTCAACCCCGCCGCCGAATCGCTCATCGCCGTGTCCCTGGAGGGCGAGCAGGCGCGCGTCTCGGTGCTCGACCTCGCCGGGGAGCTGCTCGGTGGGTACAGCCGCGCGGTGGACCCGCACGCCCCGCTGGACGGGCTGACCGACGTCATCCGGAACGCGGTCGACGCCCACCCGGAACCCCGGCCCGGCCGCGTCGTGTTCTCGCTGCCCGGCGTGGCCACCGCGGGAGGGGCGGTCGCGCTGTCACCGGTGCTGGAGTCGCTGGGCAGCCGCTCGCTCACCGAGGAGCTGACCGCGCGGGTCGGGTTGCCCGTGCAGGTCTCCAACGACGTCAACCTCATCGCGCTGGGGGAGCGCGAGCGCGGCGCCGCCGCTGACGTGGACGACCTCGTGCTCATCTACGTCGGCTACGGCATCGGCGCCGCCGTCATCAGCGGGGGCGCGCTCTGCCGCGGGGCCGCCGGTTTCGCCGGTGAGATCGGCTTCCTGCCCACCGGACTGCCGCCCGCACCACACACCGGCGGGCGCGGCGAGTTCGAGAAGCGGTGGAGCGTCCCGGGGATCCGGCAGGCGCTGTCCGAACTGGACGGTGCGGTCGGTGGTGCCCCGGTCGCCGAGCTGGCCGCTCGGGCCGGCGACCCTGCCGTCGCCGCGCTGCGCAGGCAGGTCATCGAGGCGTGGGCCTACGCCGCCATCGTCTGCGCGTGCGTGGTCAACCCGGCACGCGTGGTCTTCGCCGGAGCCGCCACCGAACTCGGGCCGGACGGGTTGGCCGAACTGGCCGCGCTCGTCGGCTCGGCGGCTCCGTCAGCGCCCGAGGTCGTGTTCGCCGAGCTCGGGTCGCGCGCGCTGCACATCGGCGCGGTTTCCCCATCCCTGATCACCCCGGCTGCGGACACCGTGCAGCCCATGCGCGAAGGGTAGCCATGCGAAGAATCCTCTCCCTCCTCGCCGGCGTGCTGGTGCTCGCCGGCCTGACCACCGGGTGCGGGCTCACCCCCGCCGGTGGCGAGTCCGGCCTGACCATCTACACCGCCCGCGACAAGGCGCTCGCCGAAGCGGTCGTCAAGGACTTCGAGGCCGCGTTCCCCGAGTACCGCGGCAAGGTCCGGCTGCTCACCCTCGGGGCGCAGGAGGCCGCCGAGCGGATCGCGGCCGAGCGGGGCCGCCCGCAGGCCGACGTCTGGTGGGGCGGCTCCCAGCAGCAGCTCACCCAGGCCGCCGACGAGGGCCTGCTCGCCCCCGTGCCCGACCAGGTGCGCGACCGGGTCCCCGCGCGCTTCCGCGACCCCGAGGGCCGGTGGGTCGGCGAGATGGTCCTCGCCGAGGTCGTCTTCTACAACGAGCAGATGCTCACCCCGGAGCAGGCGCCGAAGGACTGGGACGACCTGGTCAAGCCGGAGTACCGGGACAAGGTCGTGGTCCGCGACGTCGCCGCCTCCGGCACGATGCGCAGCATCTACTCGGCGATGATCAGTCGCAAGGGCACCCCGGAGAACCCCCAGCCCGGCTACGACTGGCTGCGCGCGCTGGACGCCAACACCAAGATCTACGCGGCCAACCCCACCGACCTCTACCTGCGGATGCAGCGCCAGGAAGCGCCGATCAGCGTGTGGAACCTGCAGGACGTCCTGCTGCAGCAGGAGAAGACCGGCGCCCCGTTCAAGCCGGTGGCCACGGCCTCCGGCGTGCCGCAGCTGGTCGACGGCGTGGCCAAGGTCCAGGGCGGCCCGAACTCCGAGGCCGCCGACAAGTTCCTCGACTTCCTGCTCAGCGCGGAGAAGCAGACGCAGCTCGCCGAGGAGTACTTCCAGATCCCGACCGTCGAGCAGGCCGACCAGCCGAGCTGGCTGGCCCCGCTGGGCCTGCACGAGATGCCCGTCGACTGGAACGTCGTCGCGGCCGAGGAAGACGAGTGGATCTCCTACTGGAGCGAGCACATCAAGAACCAGGGCTAGCGCCGCGGTGCGGGGCGTCCGAGCCGGCGCCCCGCACCCCCGCTGCCCCCGTCCCACCCGTCCCGCCGGAGCGCGGGCAGAGCACGGAGCGACCAGCATGACCCCCGTTCGCCTCGATCGCGTCGGCAAGAGCTACGGCTCGGCCGCACCGGTCGTGCACGACATCGACGTGACGATCGAGTCCGGTGAGTTCTTCACGCTCCTGGGCCCGTCCGGCTGCGGCAAGTCCACGACGCTGCGCATGATCGCCGGGTTCGTCACCCCCACCACCGGCCGGATCCTGTTCGGCGACCGCGACATCACCGACACCCCGCCGAACAAGCGCGGCACCGGCATGGTGTTCCAGAACTACGCGCTGTTCCCGCACTACGACGTCGCGCAGAACGTCGCCTACGGGCTGGTGACCCGCAAGGTTCCCAAGGCCGAGCGCGCCGAGCGGGTCGCCGCCGCGCTGGCCGCCGTGGGGCTGGAGGGCTACGCGGACCGGCGCATCGACCAGCTCTCCGGCGGCCAGCAGCAGCGCGTGGCGCTGGCCCGCGCGCTGGTCATCTCGCCCTCGGTGCTGCTGCTGGACGAGCCGCTGTCCAACTTGGACGCCAAGCTGCGCGAGGAGACCCGGGTGCAGATCCGGCGCGCGCAGCGGGACGCGGGCATCACCAGCGTCTACGTCACGCACGACCAGGCCGAGGCGATGGCCGTGAGCGACCGGATCGCCGTGCTGGAAGCCGGGAAGCTGCACCAGGTCGGCACCCCGCGCGAGGTCTACCACCGGCCCGCGACCGCCTTCGTCGCGACGTTCATCGGCGGCAGCAACGTGCTCGACGCCGAGGTCGTGGAGGTCTCCGGCGACCGGGCCGTGGTGGAGCTGGCCGGCTCCGGCGCGAAGCTGCCCGCCGGCGGCGCCGACCGCGCCAAGCCCGGTGAGCGGGTCGCGGTGTCCGTGCGGCCCGAGCACTTCGAGCTCACCGAGCCCGGCGAGGGCGCCTTCGACGCCGTGGTGCGCGGCGTGGAGTTCACCGGCGCCACCTGCCAGTTCGAGCTGCAGGCCGAGGACCTGGAGCTGTCCGTGGCGGTGCCGGACCGGCCCGGCCTGCCGCGGCCCGGGGACGGCGTGGGCCTGCGCCCGGACGCCGAGCACGCCTGGCTGGTGCGACCGTGAGCGCCCCGGCGGTGACCCCGAAGGCGCGGCGCCGGCTGCCCGCGCCCGACGGCGACCGGTTCGTCTACGTGCTCGCCGTGCCCGTCGTGCTGGTGCTGCTGTTCCTCGTCGTCATCCCGATGGCGACCACGGCCGTGACCTCCGCGGGTGGCAACGGGTTCGCCGAGAACTACGGCAGCCTGTTCGGCGGGCGGTCCGGCGAGGCGCTGCTGCTGTCGCTGGTGAGCTCGCTGCTCTCGGTGCTGTTCTGCGGCGTCATCGGCACCCTGCTGGCGGTGCTGCTGCACCGCTTCGACTTCCCCGGCCGCCGCGCGCTCACCGTGTTCGCGGTGCTGCCGATGGCGCTGCCGCCGCTGATCGGCGCGGTGTCCTTCGTGCTGCTCTACAGCGAGACCGGGATCGTGCCGCGCAGCCTCAGCGCGCTGCTCGGCATCGACCCGTCGACCACCTCGGTCAGCGGCCTGGCGGGCGTGGTGCTGGTGCACGCCTTCACCATGTACCCGTACTTCTACCTCTCGGTCTCGGCCGCGCTGGCCGGGATGGACGGGTCGCTGGAGGAGGCCGCGACCAACCTCGGCGCCGGGCGGGTCCGGGTGTGGCGGACGGTGCTGCTGCCGATGCTCACCCCGGCACTGGTGTCCGGTGCGCTGCTGACGTTCATGATGTCGATGGCGTCGTTCACCGCGCCGCAGCTGTACAACGTGCAGACGCTGACGATGGAGATCGTCTCGGCGCGCACCTCCGGCAACGCCGCGCTCGCCGCCACCCAGTCGACCGCGCTGTCGGTGGTGTCCATCGCGTTCCTGCTGGGCATGCGCTGGTACCAGGGCCGTCGCGTGCACCGCAGCCTCTCCAAGGGCACGCCGAGCCCGCGCCGGGCACCGTCCTCGGCGCTGGCGAAGGCCGCCGCCGCGCTGGGCAGCCTGGTGCTGACCGTGGTGCTGCTGGCCCCGGTGCTGGTGATCGTGCTGGTGTCGTTCTCGGTCGACGGGGCGTGGACCACGCAGGTGCTGCCGACCGAGTACACAGTGGACAACTACTTGCGGATCTTCGCCGACCCGTACAGCCTGCTGCCGGTCTCGGTCAGCGTGCAGACCAGCCTGCTGGCCACCGCGTGCGCGATCCTCGTCGGCGCCGCCGCCGCGTGGGTCGTGGCCCGGTGGCGCGGGACCGGCCGCGGCGTGCTGGACGTGGTCATCATGCTGCCGTGGGCGCTGCCCGGCACGGTCATCGGCGTCAACCTCGTCACCGCGTTCAACGAGCCCGGCCCGGCGAACCTGGGGCTCACGCTCGTCGGCACGCTGTGGATCCTGCCGGTCGCCTACTTCGTCCGGTTCGTGCCGCTGGTGTTCCGCTCGACCAGCGCCTCGCTGGAGCAGCTCGACCCGTCGCTGGAGGAGGCCGCCCGCAACCTCGGGGCCGGTCCGCTGCGGGTGCTGCGCACCGTCACGCTGCCGCTGGTGCTGCGCGGCGTCCTCGCGGGGGCGCTGCTGGCGTTCGTCGACGGCGTGGGCGAGTACGTCGCCTCGGTGGTCATCTACCCGCCGGGCCTGCCGCCGATGTCGGTGGAGATCTACAACCGCATCTACTCGTCGGAGTTCGGCACCGCGGCCGCCTACGGCGCGATGCAGATCGTGCTGATCCTGGTCGTCCTCGCGGTGTCCAACCGGCTGGGCCAGGGCCCGCGCCAGGAGCGGCCCGGCCCGGCGGCCGTGCCCGCCACGTGACCCATCGCAATCCACAGTGGAGGAAGAAGTCGCTCTCATGAGCCAGCCCCCCGAGACCCTGTCCACCTACTGGCAGAACCACCTGCGGGTCGCGTTCGACAAGTCCGCGCCGCAGCTCTACCGGCCAATGCTGCGGGCCAGCCTCGCCCACGTGGTGATGCTCGCCGAACAGGAGCTGCTGCCGGCCGAACGCGCCCGGCAGCTGCTGGGCGGGCTGCGCGCGCTGCTGGCCGCCGAGGACGACGAGTTCGTCTTCGACGGCTCGGTCGAGGACGTCTACTACCTCGTCGAGCAGCGGCTCGCCGCGGCGGCGGGCATCCAGCGGTCCGAACTGGACGTCCAGCTCGCCCGCTCCCGCAACGACCTCGACGCCGGGGTGTTCCGGATGGTGCTGCGGGAGGACGTGCTCGCCCTGGCGCGGCAGGCCGTCGGCGCCGCCGAGGCCGCGGCCTCCCAGGCGGACCGCTGGGCCGAGGTGCTCATCACCGGGTTCACCCACCGCAGGCCCGCGCAGCCGACCACGCTCGGGCACGTGCTCGCCGGGTACGCCGAGGCGCTGCTCAGCCAGGCCGACGAGCTGCTGTCGGTCTACGACGAGCTGGACGTCAACCCGCTGGGCTCCTGCGCGTTCGCCGGCACCGACCTGCCGATCGCGCCGCAGCGGCTGGGCGAGCTGCTCGGCTTCCGCACGACCTTCACCTCCAGCTACGAGGCGGTGGCCGGAGCGGAGCACCTGATGCGCACCGCGGCCGTGCAGGCGCGGGTCCTGGCGACCGGGGCGCGGATGGCGCGCACCATGCTGGACTGGATGACCTTCGGCTGGATCGCCACGCCGGGCGCCTTCTGCCAGGGCTCCAGCATCATGCCGCAGAAGAAGAACCCGGTGGTGCTGGAGCACATGTGCTCCATGGCGGGCGCGGCCGCGGCCGACCTGGCCGCGACCCTGAACAACGTCGGCGCCGCCTGGTACGAGGACTCCAACAACGCGACCACCGACGTCCAGGAGCACCTGTGGCGGGCGGGCGACCGCGCGGTGCGGTTCCTGACCATGATGCGCGGGCTGCTCGAGGAGGTGCGCCCGCAGGACCCGCCGACCCCGGAGCAGGTGGTGGCCACCGGCGCGACCACGACCGCGATCGCGGAGGCGCTGGCCGGCGCGGGGATCCCGTGGCGCGGCGCGCACTCGGTGGTCGGCGCGCTCGTCCGGCAGGCGCCGCCCGCGGAGTGGACCAGCTCGGTGGTCGCGGCCGCCATCGCGGAGGCCGGGCTGGGCGAGGTGGACGACTCGGTGGTCGAGGCCGCGCTCGCCGCCGGTCTCCAGCCGCAGCGGGTGCTCGAGCGCGCCCAGGAGGGCGGCCCCGGTGCCGCGGCCGTGCGCCGCACCGCGGAGCTGGCGCTGGGGCGGGTGCGCGCGCTGGCCGCCGCGTTCGACGAGCGCCGCGCCGCGCTCGACCGGGCCGCGGCCGCCCTGGACGAGGCGGTCGACGGCGTGCTGGCCGGGGGCCGCGGGTGAACCAGCCGATCCCCGGCGACCGGATCACGGTCGTCGGCAACGTCAACCTCGACGTGCTCGTCGCCGGTGCGGCGGAGCTGCCGCCGCCCGGCACCGAGCGCATCGTGCCCTCCATCGTGCTGCGCCCCGGCGGGTCCGCCGCCAACACCGCGATCGTGCTCGCCCGGCTGGGGCGGCCGACGGTGCTGTCCGGGCAGGTCGGCGACGACGGCACGGCGCAGCTGCTCACCGAGCAGCTGGACCTCCCCGGCCTGCACCTGGAGCTGGTCCGGGTGCCCGACGAGCCCACCGGCGTCACCGTCGCGGCCGAGGCCCCGGGCCGGGACCGGTCGTTCCTGTCGGCGCTCGGCGCGATGGCCGGTCTGCGGGCGGAGGCGGTGCCGGCCGAGTCGCTGTCCGCGCGCTTCCTGCTGCTGTCCGGCTACTTCCTGCTGCCGGGACTGCAGGGCGAGGCCGCGCGGGACCTGCTGGCCCGCGCCCGCCGGGCCGGGGCGCGCACCGCGCTGGACACCGGCTGGGACCCGGCGGGCTGGTCGGCGACCACCCGCGCCGAGGTGCTGCGGCTGCTCGGCGGGGTGGACGTGTTCCTGCCCAACGCCGACGAGCTCCGCGCCCTGCACGGCGACGACCGGTGCACCGACGAGGACGCGGCCCGCGGCGTCGCCGACCGGACCGGCGCGACCGTGGTGGTCAAGCGCGGCGCGCTCGGCGCCCTCGTCGCGCAGCCGGGCCGGGCGATCAGCACGCACCCGGCGCCGGAGGTCCAGGTGCGCGACTCGACCGGGGCCGGGGACGCCTTCAACGCGGGGCTGCTGCACCGGCTCGCCGACGGCGCGGACCTCGCGGACGCCGCCGACTACGCGGTGCGCGTCGCCGCGACCGTGATCGTGCGGCCCTCGCACGACCGCGCCTTCACCCCCGGGGACGTGATGACATGAGCGAGATCGCTTCCCAGGTGGACGTCCTCGACTTCCACCTGCACTTCCGCATCGACCAGGACCCGGCCACCCGGGACCTCTCCGGCGGGCAGTTCAGCTGCGCCGACCACGACGAGCAGGCGCAGCGGCGCCGCGCCGAGCAGGTCGCCGAGCAGTCGCGGCGCTGGCGGCGGGCCTGGGACTTCCCCGACCCGCAGCCCGGTGCCGAGCGGACCTGGCAGGAGGAGGCCGACCTGTGGCTGGCCGAGCTCGACCGGTACGGCATCGCGCACGCGGTCTTCGTGACCGGCTGCGGTGACGAGCGGGTCGCCGAGCTGGTGCAGCGCGCGCCGCAGCGGTTCTCCGGCATGGCGAACCTGCGCGACCTCACCGCCCCGGACGCCGCCGAGCGCCTGGCGCGGGCGGTCGACGAGCTCGGGCTGCGCGGCCTGAAGCTGTTCGCGCCACTGCTGCCGCACCGCATCGACGACCCGGCCGCCGACCCGGTGTGGCGGGTGGCCGCCGACCGCGGCATCCCGGTGCTCATCCACTTCGGGCACTGCGGGTCCAGCGGCGGCGTGGCGCACAACGCGCACGTCGAACCCGCGTGGCTGGAACCGGTCGCCAAGCGCTTCCCGAGCATCCCGTTCGTGGTCCCGCACTTCGGCGTGCAGCACGTGCAGCAGGTGCTGTTCCTGTGCTGGGCCTGCCCCAACGTCCTGGTCGACACCTCCGGGTCGAACCAGTGGGTGCGCTGGATGCCCTACAAGCTCACGCTCGAGGACCTCATCCGGCGCTGCTACGAGACCATCGGCCCGGAGCGCATCGTCTTCGGCAGCGACTCCTCCTGGTTCCCGCGCGGCTACTGCTACCGCTACCTCGCCGACCAGTGGCGGGTGTGCCACGAGATGGGCATGCCGGACGACCACGTGCGCGCGATCTTCGGCGGCAACGCCGCGCGCCTGCTGGGGATCGAGGACTTCGGGAGGACGACGTGACCACGACGGGAACGCTCGGTGCGACGATGGCCGCCGAGATCGCCGAGCAGCCGCGGGTGCTGGCCGACCTGGTGCGCCGGGCCGGGGAGTTCCGGGCGATCGCCGAGCAGCTCGTCCGCGCCCGGCCGCGGTTCGTGCTGTTCGCGGCGCGCGGCTCCAGCGACAACGCGGCGCTGTACGGCAAGTACCTGGTGGAGGTGCTGCTCGGGCTCCCCGCCGGGCTGGTGTCGCCGTCGACCACCACGCTGTACGGGGCCGAGCCGGACCTCAGCGACGTCGCGCTGGTCACGGTGAGCCAGAGCGGCGGGTCGCCCGACCTCGTCGAGGTGACCGAGCAGGCGGCGCGGCGCGGGGCGTTCACGGTGGCGGTGACGAACACGCCGGACTCGCCCCTCGGGGCCGTCGCCCAGCACACCGCGGCCCTCGGGGCCGGTGCGGAGCGCGCGGTCGCCGCGACCAAGACCTACTCCGCGACCCTGCTGGCCCTGCACCTGCTGGTCACCGGGGCCCGCGGCGGGCCGGCGCTCTCCGCGGACCGCGTCGGGGAGCTCGCGCAGTCCTGCCTGGACACCGGCGCCGAGCGGGTCGTCGAGGCCGCGCACCGGCTCCGGTTCGCGGACCGGGTCATCACCACGGCGCGCGGCTACTCGCTGGCCACCGCGCACGAGGCGGCGCTGAAGCTCGCCGAGACCAGCTACCTGGTCACCCGCGCGTACAGCGGCGCGGACCTGCTGCACGGCCCGATCGCCGCGGTCGGGCCGGAGACGGCCGTGCTGGCGGTGACCGGCACCGGTCCGGGCGGCGCGGCGATGGCCGAGCCGCTGGCCCGGCTCGGCGCGCAGCGCGCGGAGGTCCTGCGCATCGGGTCGGACGACGGCGCGCAGCTGCCCGTGCCTGCGGTGCCGGAGGAGCTGTCCCCGGTGCTGGAGGTGCTGCCGCTGCAACGGCTGGCCTGGGAGCTGGCCACCTCCCGCGGGTACGACCCGGACCGGCCGGCGGGCCTGCGCAAGGTCACCGAGACCCGCTGAAGGCTCCGTGCCGCCGGGCTCGCCGCACACACGGCCCGGCGGCACGGTCTCCACGCGCCTCAGCGGAGCGCCGGGGCGGGCTGCTCGCGGACCGGTCCGTGCGCCGCGGAGGCCTTCTCCCGGCGGTCGCGGTGCACCGCCAGCAGGACCAGCGCGGCGACGGCCTGCGCGCCCACGACCAGCGCTTGCGGCAGGAGCTCGCTGACCCCCACCAGGGACATCGTGGCGTTCGCGCCGAAGTGGACGACGACCGCGCCGAGGACCCCGGCGCGCTCGTACCCGCAGGCGGCGAGCACCGCCATCGGGACCACGCTGACCAGGTAGACCAGGCCGCTGGGGGTGAGCAGGCCGAAGGCGTTCTGGACGGTCCCGGCGACGAAGAACAGCGGCAGGTGCCACACCGACCAGACGACGCCCAGCAGCAGCCCGGCCGGCAGCAGGCCCATCCTCGCCCGCAACCGGGGGTGCATCGTGCCCCGCCAGCCGAACTCCTCGCTCAGCGGGCCGACGACGAGCATCACGGCCGCGAACGCGATCGGGCCGCCGGACGTCTCGAGGAGGGTCAGCGCCGCGGGCAGGCTCACCGGCGGGCCACCCAGCTGCTGCGCGAGCAGCGCGCCGCCCACGACGGTCCCCGCGGCCACCACCAGCAGGACGGGCGTCCAGAGCAGCCCGGTCAGCGGGAATCGCACCGCGTGCGCGGGTGCCGACCGACGGCGTGCGGCGCGGCGCAGGCGGACCGCGATCGCGCCGAACATCGGGCCGAAAGCGCCGACCAGGTAGGGGATGACGGTCGGGAAGCTCATCGCGGGCTGCCCGAGCGCGATCGCGACGCCCCACGCCGCCCACGCGGTGGCGAACGTGACGGCGAGGAAGAGGAGGGGACCGCTCTCCTTGCGAGCGGGGTCTTCGGTGGTCACTGCGGGGTTCCCTTCGTGGAGTGGAGCCGGTGGGCGAGCCAGTCGGTCACCTGGGCCAGCAGGCCGGCGTCGACCGGGCGGCGCAGCAGCTCGGGGTAGGAGCGCACCGACGGCCGCCCGGGGGCGCGGCGCAGCAGGTGGGTGAGGTCGGGGATCCGGTGCACTTCGACGTCCCCGGGCACGAGCCGCCGGATCTCGGCGAGGTCGGCCGGGTCGACCTGGACGTCCTTGTCGCCGGTGATCGCCAGCACGGGGGCGTCGATCTCCGCCAGGGCCGCCCGCGGGTCGTGCGCGAGCATCTCCCGGAACCACCGGGCGTTCACCGGCACGCCGTGGACGCGCCCGGCGTCCGTGGTGGTCGCCTTGATCCGGGCCAGGTGCCGGTTGCCCAGCCGCCGCACCAGCGACCGCACGGGAGCGGGCAGCTCGCCGACCAGCGTCCGGGCCTGCCAGCGCAGGGCGTCCTCGCCGCGGCGGGCGTACCCGGCCAGCAGCACGACCGCCCGGACCAGCGGGTCCGAGCCGAGCGACATGGCGTGCACCGCGCCTTCGCTGTGGCCGACGACGCCCACGGCGTCCTCGCGGACCTCGGGCCGTCCGGCCAGGGCGCGCAGTGCCGCGGCGGCGTCGCGGGTGGTGTCGGTGAACCCGGTCGTGCGCCAGCCGCCCGGGGTCGCGCCGACACCGCGCCGGTCGTAGCGCAGCGCGGCGATCCCCTTCGCGGCGAGCGCGGCGGCCAGCGGCGGGCCGAGCCCGACGCGGAGACCGCGGGCGTTGGAGTCGCGGTCCACCTGCCCGGAGCCGTGCAGCAGCAGGACCGCCGGGTGCGGGCTCGGGCCGGTGGGCAGCGTCAGCGTGCCGGCCAGCGGGAGCCCGTCGTCCGCCGTGGCCGTGATCTCGACATCCCGCACGTCTCACCCTTCTCATCGTTCTCAACTTTGAGAACGTTATCAGGTGTGAGATCGTAGGTCCATGGCTTCCGCGGACCTCCTCCTGCACCCGGTCCGGGCGCGCATCCTGAAGACGCTGTTCGGCTCGGACCCGCTGACCACCGCGCAGCTGCGCGAGCGCCTCCCGGACATCCCGCCCGCGACGATGTACCGGCACGTCGCGGTGCTCGCCGAAGCCGGCGTGCTGGAGGTGGTGGAGGAGAAGCGGGTGCGCGGCACCGTGGAGCGCAGCTACCGGGTGCGCCAGGACCAGGCGGTCGTCGACCCGGAGGCCCGCGAGGCCATGTCGCTGGAGGACCACCGCCGCGCCTTCACCGCCTTCTCGGCCTCGCTCATGGCCGACTTCGAGCGCTACCTCTCCAGCGACGGCGCGAAGCCCGCCGAGGACGGCGTCGCCTACCGGCAGGGCGCGGTGTGGCTGACCCCGGAGGAGTACGCCGAGCTGATCGAGGAGCTCACCGCGGTCGTCGTCGCGCGGACCGGCAACGAGCCGACCCCCGACCGGGTCCGGCACGTGGTGAGCCTCGTCGTCGTGCCGGACGCCGCGGCGGAGGCGTGACCACGGGCTGGGCGGCGGTGCTCCCCGGGGGCGGGAGCGCACGGCGTGACCTCGCGGTGGAGGGGCCGGCTCGTGAGCGGCCCCGACCCACAGCAGTGAGGCCTCGGGCTGCCCGGGAACCGGGGTGGAGATCGCCGCGGGCCAGGTGGACACCGCGGGCGGCCTGCGGGCGAGGGGCGTCGTGCTGACCGACTGCGGCACCCGCGACCTCACCGCGCACGGCTTCCTGACGGTCCGGGACCTGACGACCGTCCGCGCAGGTCAGCAGGGCTGTTCGGGCGGACTGTGGCAGGTGCCACGGGTGGCGGCGCGGGATGGGGGTTTCCCACCGGGGCGATCAACCAGGACAATGCGCGGCCATGGCCAATGAGCGTGCAGAGCCTCCAGCCGGCCGGCCGGGCCCCGGACCGTCCGGGCCCCCGCCTGGGCGCCCGCAGGGTGCGCCGCCGCAGGGACCGGTCCCTCCGGGGCGCCCGCCGCAGGCACCTCCCCGGCAGGGGCCGCCGGACGGGCAACCGCCGCAGGCACAGGAGACCCGGCAGCTCGGGCAGGCCGGACCGCCGACCCCGCCACCCGGCGGGCCGCGTCCGGCACCCCCGCAGGGTCCGCCGCCCGGTGCGGCCCCGCAGGGACCCCCGCCGCCCCCGCAGCAGGGACCCCCGCCGCCCGCCGGTCCGCAGGGACCCCCGCCCGGCCCGGTGCCGCCCGGACCCCCGGGGCCGCCACCCGGTGCGGGACCGGTGCCGCCCGGTGCCGGCCGTCCGGGCCCACCGCCCGGTCCGCCGGGCCCGCCGCAGGGTGGGCCGCCGGCACCTCCGCCCGGCGCCCCGCAGGGACCGCCGAACCAGTACCCGGCGACGCGGGTCCAGCAGCGCCTGGACGGCCTCGACGAGCCGGGGCCCTACCGCGAGTCGGGCACGCTCCGCGACCCGGACCCGGACCCCTACGCCGACGACCGCCGGGACGAGGCGCGGTACCGCGACGCCTACGAGGACGGCTACCGCGACGCCTACTACGAGCACCACGACCGGCGCGGCGACCGCTACCGGGACGCCTACGACGACTACGACGACTACCGCGACGAACCGCCCCGGGAACGCCGCCGGCGGCCGCCGCGGGAGGACCGCTACGACCACGAGGACCGCGGTCCCCGGTTCAGCGGGCCCAGCGCGGACACCATCGGCCGCGTGATCGGCGTGGTCACCGGGCTGATCGCGCTGATCTTCGTGCTGCACGTGATCTTCGTGGTCACCGGGGCCAACCAGGAGAACGGCTTCGTGTCGTTCACCTACGGGACCGCGAAGTTCTTCGTGTTCGGCCTCGGCGACGTGTTCCAGCCCGGGGACGCGACGATCGGCGTGGTGCTCAACTACGGCCTCGCCGCCCTGATCTACCTCTACGGCGGCCGGATCGTGTCGCGCGCCCTCAAGCGCTGAGCTCATCGGCGCAGGTCAGGGCCGTCGACCCGAGAAGCAGCAGGAGCGCGGGCGGCCCCTGGGACGGGGCGCCCGCCTCGTCACTCCGTGTGCGCTACGTCCCCCTCCCGGGGGCTGCCGCACCACGGCATGGCACCCTGGGAATGGCCGATCCCGCGCGGTTCGGCCGACCGCGCACGCCCCGGGAGCGCCGGACGGGCGGGCCGTGTCCAGGACTGGCCCCAGACCAGGAGTGACTGAGTGGAAAGCTTCTTCTCCTTCATCCTCTACCCGGTGTCGGCGATCTTGTGGTTCTGGCACAAGGTCTTCGGCGCCGTGCTCGGCGAGGACAACGGCTTCGCTTGGGCGCTCGCGGTGTTCTTCCTGGTCTTCACGCTCCGCGTGGTGCTGCTCAAGCCCGCCATCAGCCAGATGCGGGCCGGGCGCAAGATGGCGAAGTTCGCCCCGCAGATCCAGAAGCTGCGGGAGAAGTACAAGAACGACCGCCAGCGCATGGCGCAGGAGATGCAGAAGCTGCAGTCCGAGCACGGGGTCAACCCGCTCGGCGGCTGCCTCCCCGCGCTCCTGCAGATCCCGGTCTTCCTGAGCCTGTTCCACGTCCTCCGGAACTTCCACCCGGGCGCGCAGAGCAACTTCATCTTCGACGCCCAGGGCGTCGAGTCGTTCATCAACGCGTCCATCTTCGGCGCGAAGCTGTCGAACTGGATCACCCAGCCCGAGGCCGAGCTGGCGCTGTTCGGCACCAACCGCACCTCGATGATGGTCGTCGGCATCCCGCTGATGATCATCGCCTCGGTGGCCACCTTCTTCACCATGCGGCTGTCGGTGAAGAAGCAGACCGACGCGGCGATGGCCAACCCGCAGTCGGCGGTGATGGCCAAGTTCATGATGTACGTCGCGCCGATCGGCGCGATCATCTCCGGGTGGTTCCTGCCGATCGCGGTCCTGCTGTACTGGCTGGCCAACAACGTCTGGACCCTGGGCCAGCAGCACTTCCTGACCAAGAAGATCGACCGCGAGCAGGAGCGGGAGAGGGCCAAGGAGATCGAGGCCAAGAAGGCCGCCCCGCGGCCGAAGCCGGGCCAGAAGCCGGTGCGCCAGAACGGCAAGGACAACGGCGCCGCCGAGGGCTCGAAGGCCACCGCGACCGCGACCTCCGGCAAGCCGAAGAGCACCAACGGCCAGCGGCCGGGCGGTCGGCAGGGCAGCAAGAAGAACCGGCCGGGCAAGCAGGCGTCCTCGGCCAAGAAGGGCAAGAAACGACGGTGACCCCCGCGCGGGGACCCCGAGACGTGCCAGAGGGGCCGGTGGACCCGATCCACTGGCCCCTCTCGCTGCTGTCGGGTCAGACCGGGGTCGCGACGACGATGCGGTTCTCGTCGTAGCCCAGGTCACCGCCGACGTAGCGACCGCCGCAGGTGACCAGGACCAGGCGGTGCGGACCGCCCTGGCCGAACAGCTCGCGGGCCCGGGACGGCAGGTCGTCCTTGTGCACGGTGACGACCTCCGACACCCGGTACCGCCACTCCGTGCCGTGCTCGTCGACCACGGTCACCTGCTGGCCGGGTTCGGACCGCCACAGCTCCTCGAACGGCCCGACCTCGCCCTTCCAGTTGACGTGCCCGGCCAGCACCGTCGCCCCCTTCGGGGCGTCGAGCCCGGCGCCCCACCAGGACGCCTCGTCGACGCCGTCGGGCACCGGCAGCGTGCCGGAGCGGTCGACCTCCTCGCGCACCAGCTCGGCCGTGCCGCCCTCCGGCAGCCGCACGGTGCCCGGTGGCTGCCCGGCGGGCACGTGCACCGGCTGCGCGGGCAGCGGCCCGGCCGCCGCCCGCGGGGGCGGGGACGGAGGAGCGGGCTGGTGCCCGGCGGTGCTGGTGGCAGGTGCGGTGAGCGTGCCCGCGGCGACCACGACGGCCACCGCGACCAGGGCGATCACCGCGACCGCCACCACGACGAACAGGGAACGGCGCCGTGCGGTCACCGCTGCCGCGCTCCGATCCGCCGGCGCACCGCGAACCCGGCCCCGCCGATGACGGTCACGGCGGCCAGCCCGGCCAGGCCGAGCAGCCCGGCGGGCACGCCGTCCTCGGTCGGGTCACCGGCCGGGATGTGGATCGGCACGGTCGGCGTGTTCGGCGTGTTGACCAGGCTCAGCTCCAGCGTCTGCCCGGGCTCCACGGTGCCGGTGACCGAGGGCGGGTCGGCCTCGTCGAACGCCTCCTCGTAGCCCGGGGCGGGCGCGACCTCGGTGACCGTGACCTCCTGCGGGGTGCGCAGGTCGGGGACCTCGACGGTGCCGTCCTCGCCGGTGACGACCACCAGCGGCCGGCCGTCCTCGCCGACCAGCGGCGTGCCGTCCTGGCGGAGGGCGGGCGAGCCGTCGGCGGCGGTGACGCGCAGCGAGACGTCGGCGATGCCGGCCTGGCTCTCCGCGTCGGTCTTGCCGATCCGCACCACGCCCGGCGCGGTCACCGCGGTGGTCGCGGCCTCCACGGAGAGCTCCTGCTCACCGCCGGTGGACACCACGCGCTGGGTGGTGTCGGGCTGGTTGACGGCCTGCCGCACGTACGGCCGGTCGGCCGGGGCGGACAGGGTGCCGGTGATCGCCGGGTTCGGCCCGGTCGGGGTCACCGCGAGCACCAGCGGGCTGCCGTCCTCGGGCGTGGTGACGGTGCCGTCCTCGGCGAGGCCCTCGACCTCGGCGTCGGTGACGGACAGCGTCACGGGCACACCGCCGATGCCCCCGCCGTCGGGCCGGTGCACGCTCAGCGTCCACTCCGCGGCCTGCCCGATGGTCTGCTCGCCCTCCGGGGCGGTCAGCTCGGCCTGCCACGGCCCGCGGTTCTGAGCGGCCTCGGCCCTGAGCGCCTCCACGGCCTGCTGCGCGCCCGCGGGGAGCTTGGCGTAGTGGCCGTCGACGTCGTAGGCGATGCGGGTGAAGTCGTTGCCCGGGTCCAGGTCGGCCTGGCTGCGCGGCGCGGCGGTCCACGAGTGCAGCAGGTGCGCCAGCGCGGCGGCCTCGTCGGGCGACTGGGTGTTGCCGTAGCGCAGCAGCAGGTACGAGATGTCGGCCGCGGTGTCGTCGGGGATCGGGGTGCCCCACTTGGTCCGCAGCTCGTCGCCGGGCTGGTACTCCTCGCCGCTGTCCGGTGCGGTCAGCGCGAACTGCACGCACCACACCTGCTGGCCGTTGACCAGGTAGGAGCCGAGCCAGTCGCGGTCCGGTTCCGGGTTGCCCCGGTACGGCTGGGCTGGCCGGGTCTCGTGGCCGACCCCTTCCTGCGGGTCGGCGCCGGCGGCGCCGGGGACGGCCAGCAGGCTGCCCCCAGCGAGCACGGCGGTGCCGAGCACCGCCGTGACCCATCGTCTGAACGTGCGCATGCGAGCTCCAGTTCCGGTGGTGGAGGTGATGCGGCGCCGCGTGTTCGTTCTGCTGAACCCCGACCAGGAACCGCGCGGACGCCCGAAGCGATACTTCCGATCACGGAGCGTGCCCACAAGAGGTCATCCGGTCGACCTGCCCAATCACGACGCGTTGATGACCGGTGCCGGTGTGGCCTGCGGTATTCACCCGTCCGGCGGAGCGGGGTGGCGCCGGTCACGGGACCGTCGCGCACTCGCCGCAGCCACTCCGATCGGTTGGCGGCGCAACGTGATCGTTGTCCGCCGCTGGATCGTTGTCGACTGGTCATCGGGGGAGCTGGGGAGGGGCGCCTCCGGCGAGTAAAGTCACCCTTTACCGAACCGGGAACCGGTCAGCGCTGCCGAGCGTTGTTCCGAGTGACGGCGCAAGCACGCCCAGGAGGATGAGTTGCGCACAACGAGCAACCCCGCGTTCCGCAACCTGCCGACGACCGGCGGTTACGCGAACTTCAACTACGGCCAGGGGCAGGCCGCATCGCCCTTCGGCGGGGCGTCCACCGCGCCGCCGCAGACCTCGCGTCCGATGACCATTGACGACGTGGTCACCAAGACCGCGATCACCCTCGCCCTGGCGGTGGTCACCGGCACCCTGACCTACCTGGTCGGGCCGTCCGCGGTCGCGCTGGCGCTGCCCGCCGCGATCGTCGGGCTGGTCATCTCCTTGGTGATCATGTTCACCAAGAAGGTCCGCCCGGCCCTGGTCATCGCCTACTCGGCGGTCGAGGGCGTGTTCCTCGGCGGGATCAGCTACGTGTTCGCCACGTGGGTCGGGAACTCCGGCATCATCATGCAGGCCATCGCGGGCACGATCGGTGTGTTCGCGGCCATGCTGGTGGTCTACAAGACCGGGGCGGTCCGGGTCACGCCGAAGCTGACCAAGTGGATCATCGGCGCCCTCGCCGGTGTCTTCGTGCTGATGCTGGTGAACCTGATCGCCAGCTTCTTCACCGCCGGCGGGCTCGGCCTGCGGGAGGGCGGTGCCCTGGGCATCGGCTTCAGCCTGCTGTGCATCGGCATCGCGGCGTTCAGCTTCCTGCTGGACTTCGACGCCGCCGACCAGGCCATCCGCAGCGGTGTGGACGCCAAGTTCGCCTGGTACATCGCCTTCGGCCTGATGACCACCCTGGTCTGGCTCTACCTGGAGATCCTGCGCCTGCTGTCCTACTTCCAGCGGGACTGACCTCCAGCACGACGTGGAACGGGGCCCTGCCGACCGGCAGGGCCCCGTTGTCGTGTCCCGGGGATCAGCTCAAGCGCTCGATGACCATGGCCATGCCCTGGCCACCGCCGACGCACATCGTCTCCAGGCCGAACTGCTTGTCGTGCCACTGCAGGGAGTTGATCAGCGTCGTGGTGATGCGGGCGCCGGTCATGCCGAACGGGTGGCCCACCGCGATCGCGCCACCGTTGACGTTCAGCTTCTCCAGCGGGATGCCCAGGTCCTTGTACGAGGGGATCACCTGGGCGGCGAACGCCTCGTTGATCTCCACCAGGTCGATGTCGTCGATGGTCATGCCGGCGCGCTCGAGCGCCTGCTTCGACGCCTCCACCGGGCCCAGGCCCATGATCTCCGGCGACAGGCCGGAGACGCCGGTGGACACGATGCGCGCCAGCGGGGTCAGGCCGAGCTGCTTCGCCTTGGTGTCGCTCATGATCACCAAGGCGGCGGCGCCGTCGTTGAGCGGGCAGCAGTTGCCCGCGGTGATCCGGCCGTCCGGGCGGAACACCGGCTTGAGCGCGGCCACGCCCTCCTTGGTCACGCCCGGCCGCGGGCCGTCGTCGGCGTCGACGACCGTGCCGTCGGGGGTGGTGACCGGCGTGATCTCGCGGGCCCAGAAGCCGTCGGCGATGGCCTTCTCGGCCAGGTTCTGCGAGCGGACGCCGAAGTCGTCCATCTCGTCGCGGGTGACGCCCTTGAGCCGCGCCAGGTTCTCCGCGGTCTGGCCCATCGGGATGTAGACGTCCGGGACCTCGTCCAGGGTGCGCGGGTCGGTCCAGGAGTCCGCGCCCTCCTCGGCGACCTTCTGGGTGCGCGCCTGCGCCTCGGCGAACACCGGGTTCTTGGTGTCCTCGAGCGAGTCGGAGTTGCCCTTGGCGAACCGGGAGACCATCTCCACGCCGGCGCTGATGAACACGTCGCCCTCGCCGGCCTTGATCGCGTGCATCGCCATCCGGGTGGTCTGCAGGCTCGACGAGCAGTAGCGGGTGACGGTGGTGCCGGGCAGGTGGTCGTAGCCGAGCAGCACCGCGACCACGCGCGCCATGTTGTAGCCCTGCTCGCCGCCGGGCAGGCCGCAGCCCAGCATCAGGTCGTCGATCTCGGTGGGGTCGAGCTCGGGCACCTTGTCGAGCGCGGCGCGGACGATCTGGGCGGTGAGGTCGTCCGGCCGGAGGTCCTTGAGCGACCCCTTGCCGGCGCGGCCGATGGGGGATCGCGCCGTGGCGACGATGACTGCTTCGGGCATGGGAACTCCTTCGTTCGCGGTCGTGGGCGTGCCGCCGCGGCGATCCGCTCGGCCCGCGCGACGTTGACCTACTGGTCGGTCACTCTAGGTCCGGTGCTGCCATCTTGGCGGTGACGGCAGTCACCGGACAAGCAAGACCGACCGGTTGGTACGTGCGATGGTCGCCGCGTTCCGCGGGGGTGCCCGTCGCCTCGGGGCCGGAGGTGCCCGCGGGTGTGCGCGGGCGCGGGTCAGCGGGAGCGGCGGTGCAGGTGGCGGTTGAGGCGCGCCACGATGCGGCTCGTCGGGCGGCGTGCCTCGGCCGCCTCGGACCGGGTCGGCGCGGTCGGCAGCGGGCCGCCCTCCCACGCGCCGATCGCCGCGCACATCACGGGCAGCAGGACCTTCGTCGCCGCCTCGTACCCGGCCGCCGACGGGTGGTACCGGTCCGGGCTGAAGAACTCGGTCGGCCGGGCCAGGAACTCCGGCGACAGCAGGTCGGCCAGCGGGACGGCGTGCCCACCGGCCGCCTCCACCGCCCGCCGCTGCGCGCGTCCGAGCGCCAGGCTCCAGTGCCGCGCGATCGACCGCAGCGGCTGCGGGATGGGCCGGATCGCGCCCAGGTCCGGGCAGGTGCCGACGACCACCGCCACGTCGGCCTCGACCAGCCGTCGCACCGCGTCGCCCAGCAGCTGGGCGCACGTCGAGACCGGCAGCTTCGAGGTGACGTCGTTGGCCCCGACGATGATCAGCACCAGCCTCGGCGGCCGCACCAGCACGGCGTCGACCTGCGCCCCCAGCTCCTGCGAGGTGGTGCCGACGATGGCGCGGGTGGTGAGCGCGACCGGTCGGTCCAGCTCCTCGGCGAGCCCGCGCGCCAGCCGCACGCCGGGCAGCTCGGAGGGGAAGTCCACCCCCAGCCCGGCCGCGGCGGAGTCGCCGAGCACGGCGAACTCCAGCGGCTCGACCCCGTCGGGCAGTTCCTGCCGGGGCACCGGGCCGGTCCCGTCCGGCAGGTGGATGCCGTCGGCGCGCAGCGGGTCGTTGGCCGGTGGACCGATCACCCGCCGCGCGTACTTGGACTGCCCGCTGAGCAGCCCGTACGCCGCTCCGGAAAGCCCGCCCGCCGTGCCGGCGGCCAGCAGTGCGAGTCGGAGCGCCTTCGCCGCGATCATGGGCCCTCCTCGATCCGGTCCGAGCCGCCGGGATCACCGGTCGGCCGCGTCCTGCGGAGTGGGTCATGGTCGCCCCGCTCCGCCCCGTCCACGAGGTGGAGCGCTGCGTCCTCGGGTTCGACGTCGTGGTGCACGAGGTCGTTCCACCGGGTGTGTCGCGCCGGGGGCCGGAGGAGTTTCACCCGACCGGGTACTCGCGCGGTACGGGTCCCCGGTGCTGCGGTGACGCGGCGAGCCTCGCTGGGTTCGGCGATGACCAGCACATTAGGCTCGATGGCACACAGCAGTCTGGGAAGGATCGAGGACCTGACGTGGACTACGTCGAGCACGTCACCGACCTGGTGGGCAGCACCCCCTTGGTGCGGTTGAACGCGGTGGCGACCGGCAAGACCCCGGTGCTGGCCAAGGTCGAGTACCTGAACCCCGGTGGCAGCGTGAAGGACCGCATCGCGCTGCGCATGATCGAGGCCGCCGAGGAGTCCGGCGCGCTGCGTCCCGGCGGGACCATCGTGGAGCCGACCTCCGGCAACACCGGCGTCGGCCTGGCCATGGTCGCCCAGCGCAAGGGCTACCGCTGCGTCTTCGTCTGCCCGGACAAGGTCAGCGAGGACAAGCGCAACGTCCTCAAGGCCTACGGCGCGGAGGTCGTGGTCTGCCCGACCGCGGTCCCGCCGGAGCACCCCGACTCCTACTACAGCGTCTCCGACCGGCTGGTGGAGGAGATCGAGGGCGCCTGGAAGCCGGACCAGTACTCCAACCCGGCCAACCCCGAGTCCCACCTGCACTCCACCGGCCCGGAGATCTGGAAGCAGACCGAGGGCAAGGTGACGCACTTCGTCGCCGGCATCGGCACCGGCGGCACCATCTCCGGCACCGGGCAGTACCTGAAGCAGGTCTCCGACGGCAAGGTGAAGGTCATCGGCGCCGACCCGGAGGGCTCGGTCTACTCCGGCGGCAACGGCCGGCCGTACCTGGTGGAGGGCGTCGGCGAGGACTTCTGGCCGACCACCTACGACCGGGACGTCTGCGACGAGATCATCGCGGTCTCCGACGCCGACTCGTTCGAGATGACCCGGCGGCTGGCCCGCGAGGAGGCGCTGCTGGTCGGCGGCTCCTGCGGGATGGCGGTCGCGGCGGCGCTGCGGGTCGCGGAGACCGCGGACCCGGACGACGTGATCGTGGTGCTGCTGCCCGACGGCGGCCGCGGTTACCTCGGCAAGGTCTTCAACGACTCCTGGATGGCCTCGTACGGCTTCCTGTCGCCGGACCACGCCGGCGGGTCGGTCGGCGACGTGCTGCGCCGCAAGGACGGCACCATCCCGGACCTCGTGCACGTCCACCCGAACGAGACCGTCGCCGAGGCGGTGGCGATCATGCGCGAGTTCGGCGTCTCGCAGATGCCGGTGGTGCGCGCGGAGCCGCCGATCATGGCCGCCGAGGTGGCGGGCGCGGTCAACGAGCGCGACCTGCTGGACGCGCTGTTCGCCGGTCGCGCGAACCTCGCCGACCGGGTCGAGGCGCACATGTCCCCGCCGCTGCCGACCATCGGCGCGGGCGAGGAGGTCAGCGCCGCGATGACCGCGCTGGCCGGGGCCGACGGCGCGATGGTGTTGATCGACGGCAAGCCCGCCGGCGTGGTCACCCGGCAGGATGTGCTGGGATTCATCGCCGGTCGATGACGACTTGTCACGGAACGGCACTACGCTGCTGCTCGATCAGATAGCGTGTGTCGACGCATGCCCAGGTTTGAGCATTACGCCCCGAGGAGTAGGACAACCCGATGAGCTCTCCGCAGCCGCCGGACGGCGGTCAGCAGGGTTCGGACCCCATCTCGAACCGGATGGACCCGCAGGACCCCAACCAGGCTGGCAGCGACGCGACTCAGGTCGTGCGGCCCGTGCAGTCGCAGGGACAGCAGCAACAGCAGCAGCAGTCCGACTCGACGCAGGTCGTGCCGCCGGCGATGCAGCCGCCGCAGCCGATGTACCAGCAGCCCGGGCTGGCCGGGCAGGGCGGCGAAGCGACTGCCATGGTGCCGCCCTCGGCGCAGCCCCCGCAGCCGATGTACCAGCAGCCCGGCACCCAGAGCCAGCCGGGCGGCTTCCCGCAGCAGCCCGGGACGCCCAGCGGTGGCTTCCCGGCGCCGCAGGCCCAGCAGGGCTTCGGTGCCCAGCCGCCGCAGCCGGGCCAGGTGCCGTACGGCCAGCCCGGCCAGCAGGGCCCGGGCAACAAGGCCATGGCGCTCACCGTGGGTTGGGTCGCGACGGTCATCGGTGGCATCAGCTCGATCATCAACCTGATCGGCCTGTTCGGCCTCGGGTCGGCCTACGCCCTGTACGAAGAGGCCAAGAAGGCGCAGGAGCAGTACAGCAACCTCGGCAGTGACCTCGGCATCGAGATGCCCGAGATGCCGGAGCTGCCGCCGTACGGCCTGATCCTGACGGTCTACATCGTGCTGCTGATCTCCAGCATCGCCCTGCTGGTCGGCGGCATCATGATCATCACGAAGAAGAGCATCGGCTCCGTCCTGGTCGCCGGTGCGTCCGGCCTGTACGTGATCGGCCAGCTGATCATGCTGTTCAGCGGCTACCAGAGCGGTGCCACCATCTTCTTCGGCATCCTCGGGATGCTGATCGCCATCGCGATCGGCGTGCTGGCGTTCCTGCCGGGCACCAAGCAGTACCTCGCCGCCGCGGGCGGTGCCCCGGCGCCGGCCGCCGCGGGTGGTTACGGCCAGCCGCAGGCCTTCGGCCAGCCGGGCCAGCAGCAGTTCGGCCAGCCGGGCCAGCAGCCGGGCCAGCAGCCGGGTCAGCCCGGCGGCTACCCCGGTGGCCCGCAGCCGCCGCAGTGGTGACGCGCTAGCTGACGACAGCGGCCCCCGACCAGCGCGGTCGGGGGCCGCTTCGCGTTCGGCGGGTCGAGTCGGCGGGACCGGCTGTGGGTCGTACGCTGCTCCACATGAGTGATGGCTTTGCCACCCGCGCGATCCACGCGGGTCAAGAGGCGGATCCGACGACCGGGTCGGTGATCGTGCCGATCCACGCCACGTCGACCTACGCCCAGGACGGGGTGGGCGGCACGCGCGGCGGGTACGAGTACTCGCGCACCGGCAACCCGACCCGCACCGCGCTCGAGCGGTGCCTGGCGGAGCTGGAGGGCGGCCGCCACGGGCGTGCCTTCGCCTCCGGCATGGCCGCCACCGACGCGGTGCTGCGCGCGACCCTGCGCCCCGGCGACCACCTGGTCATCCCGGACGACGCCTACGGCGGCACGTTCCGGCTGATCGACAAGGTGCTCACCGGCTGGGGCGTGGAGTACACCCCGGCGCGGGTCTCCGACGTGGACGCGGTGCGGGCGGCGATCCAGCCGAACACCAAGGTGGTGTGGGTCGAGACGCCCACCAACCCGCTGCTCACCATCGCCGACATCGCCGCGCTGGCGCAGGTCTCCCGCGACGCGCGCGCGAAGCTGGTCGTGGACAACACCTTCGCCTCGCCGTTCCTGCAGCAGCCGCTGGAGCTCGGCGCGGACGTCGTGGTGCACTCGACGACCAAGTACCTGGGCGGGCACTCCGACGTGGTCGGCGGCGCCGTCGTCACCTCCGACGACGAACTGGCCGAGCAGGTCGCGTTCCTGCAGAACAGCGCGGGCGCGGTGCCGGGGCCGTTCGACGCGTTCCTCACGCTGCGCGGCGCCAAGACCCTCGCGGTCCGCATGGAGCGGCACTCCGCCAACGCCGAGCGGATCGCCCAGGCGCTGGCCGACCACCCGAAGGTCGCGAAGGTCCTCTACCCGGGGCTGCCGGACCACCCCGGCCACGAGGTCGCGGCCCGGCAGATGCGGCACTTCGGCGGG
The DNA here is from genome assembly GCF_013410345.1 of Saccharopolyspora hordei. Lineage (NCBI taxonomy): Bacteria > Bacillati > Actinomycetota > Actinomycetes > Pseudonocardiales > Pseudonocardiaceae > Saccharopolyspora > Saccharopolyspora hordei. Next base: position 5,721,540 of record NZ_JACCFJ010000001.1, on the reverse strand, counting down.
ATGGTCTCGTTCCTGCACGCCGACGGCGAGGACGCGGCGCTCAAGGCCTGCGCGCGCACCCGGCTGTTCACCCTGGCCGAGTCGCTGGGCGGGGTGGAGTCGCTGATCGAGCACCCCGGCCGCATGACGCACGCGAGCACCGCGGGCTCGATGCTGCAGGTCCCGGCCGAGCTGGTCCGCCTCTCGGTGGGCATCGAGGACGCCGACGACCTGGTCGAGGACATCCTGCAGGCGCTGGACTGACGGCACGCCCGCGGGCACGTGCTCGCGGGCGGCTCAGCGCGCCACGGCGTGGTCGTCGCCGAGGCCCGCGACGGGCGGACGCTGGGTGACCGGGAGGTCGTCGGGCTCGAGGCACCCGCCGATCAGCTCCACGACGTCGTCGCGCACGAGGTAGGTGCCGGGGTCGTCGCACCCGGACTGCAGCACCGCGAGGACCGCCGCGCCGGACAGCGCCGCGGCGGTGGCGAACCCGGTGACCAGCGGGAGAGCGCGGTTCGTCGGAGTCAGCTGCGACATGCTCGCTCCCCTCCAGTCCTGGGCTCCCCCGGTGCCCGTCGGCCGACTGGCGTTCGACGGTCGCGCGTGGCCCCCTCCGCGACGGTGCACCCGGCCGGCCGCTCCTTCGAGGGTAACCGAGGTGCAGCTCGAGTGACCGCCGATCCGCGGTGGCACCATGAGCCCATGCGGCTGGTCGACGTGGACCGGATCCGGGCCGCGGGCGCCGACCTCGCCGGGATCGCGCGGCGGACCCCGCTGGAGCACTCGCGGGTGCTGGGGGAGCACTGCGGCGGCGACGTCCACCTCAAGTGCGAGAACCTCCAGCGCACGGGGTCGTTCAAGCTCCGGGGCGCGTACGTGCGGCTGCGGGCGCTGGACGAGGCGCAGCGCGCGGTCGGCGTGGTCGCGGCCAGCGCGGGCAACCACGCGCAGGGCGTCGCGCTGGCGGCCTCGCTGCTCGGCATCAGCGCGACGGTGTACATGCCGGAGCTGGTCCCGCTGCCGAAGCTGGCCGCGACCAAGGCCTACGGCGCCGACGTCCGGCTGCACGGCGCGACGCTGGAGGAGACCCTCGCCGCCGCCCGGGAGCACGCCGACCGCACCGGTGCCGCGCTCATCCACCCCTTCGACCACCCCGACGTCGTCGCTGGTCAGGGCACCGTCGGCCTGGAGGTGCTGGAGCAGCTGCCGGAGGTCCGCAGCATCGTCGTGCCGACCGGCGGCGGTGGCCTGGTCTCCGGGATCGCCGCGGCGGTGAAGGCCGAGCACCCGCAGGTGAGGGTGCTGGCGGTGCAGGCGGAACAGGCCGCGGCGTGGCCGGTCTCGCTGGCGGCGGGCAAGCCGGTGCGGCTGGCCGGGGCGCAGACGATGGCCGACGGCATCGCGGTCGCCGAACCGGGCCCGGTGACGTTCGCGCACGTCTCGGAGCTGGTCGACGCGGTGCTCACGGTGAGCGAGGAGGCGCTGTCGCGGGCGCTGCTGCTGTGCCTGGAGCGGGCGAAGCTCGTGGTCGAGCCGGCCGGGGCGGCCGCGGTCGCGGCCCTGCTGCAGCACCCCGAGCAGATGGCCCCGCCGACGGTGGCGGTGCTCTCCGGCGGCAACATCGACCCGCTGCTGCTGCTCCAGGTCATCCAGCACGGCATGACGGCCGCGGGCCGCTACCTGTCGCTGCGCATCCGCCTGCCGGACCGGCCCGGGTCCCTGGCCGGCCTGCTGGCCACGCTCGGCGAGCTGACCGCCAACGTCCTGGACATCGAGCACTCCCGGATCTCCGGCTCGCTGGCCCTCGGCGAGGTCGAGGTGGAGATCTCCCTGGAGACCCGGGGGCCCGAGCACCGCGAGGACGTGGTCCGCGAGCTGCGCTCGGCCGGGTACACGCTGCTCGCCGGGGGCTGAACCGGGCTGGGCCGCTGCGGTTGACCCCGCGGGACGACCTGCTCAGGATGCGATCGGACCGAGGGCCCGAGCTGAGGAGATGATGTGGCTGGCACCGCCGAGGGACTGGACGCGCTGGACGCGCGCCTGCTGCTGCTGTTGTCCGACGAGCCCCGCCTGGGCGTGCTGGAGTGCTCCCGCCGGCTGGGCGTGGCGCGCGGCACCGTGCAGGCGCGGATGGACCGGTTGGTCCAGCGCGGGATCCTGCTCGGCTTCCCGCCCGAGCTGGACCTGGCGGCGATGGGCTACGGCCTGACGGCCTTCGCGGTGCTGGAGATCGCGCAGGGGCACCGGGCGGTGGTGGCCGAGCAGCTGGCCGCGATCGACGAGGTCTGCGAGGTGCACGCCACCACGGGGCAGGGCGACCTGTTCGTCCGGATGGTGGCGCGCTCGAACGCGGACCTGCAACGGGTCATCGACGAGATCGTCGGCGTCACCGGGGTCCGCCGCACCTCGACGTCGATCGCGCTGTCCACCCCGGTGGCGCCCCGGGTGCGCCCCCTCCTGGAACGCATCGCGGCGCAGGGGTGAACGAACGCCGCGGGCACCCCGGGACCGGGGCGCCCGCGGCGCAGGACGAGTCTCGTGCGCGCGCTCGATTCCTGAGCACAGGCGAACGACACCGCCCGCGAATTCGAACGACGGGCACCGTGGGCGCACAGTCGATGACGGCACAACGCTTTCCACGACTGCCGGTGCGGCAGCGCGTGCGCAGTCACGATCCCAATTCGCAGCGCGGAAAAGACCCAGTGCAGAGGAATGGATCTCCAGTGTTCGCCTGGCCGCAACGCCGTGCCACGGGGCACCGGCGTCCCACGGCGCGGAACTCGATCAGCCGGTGTAGGGCTCGGCCTTGACCAACGTGACCTTCATGGTGCCGCCGTTGGGCAGCTCGTACTCGCGGGTCTCGCCCTCCTTGGCGTCCAGCAGGGCCTGGCCCAGCGGCGAGCTCGGGGAGTAGACCTCCAGGTCGCCGTGCGCACCCTCCTCACGGGTGGCCAGCAGGAACGTCTCCGTCTCGTCCTCGTCGTCGTAGCGGACGGTCAGCACCGAACCGGGGCGGGCCACGCCGGACTCGGTGGGCACGTCGCCGACCTTCGCCGTGCGCAGGAGCTCCTGGAGCTGGCGGATGCGGGCCTCGATCTGCCCCTGCTCCTCGCGGGCGGCGTGGTAACCGCCGTTCTCCCGCAGGTCACCTTCCTCGCGGGCCTCGTTGATCTTCGCGGCGATCACCGGGCGGTTGGCCACGAGCTCGTCCAGCTCACCCTTGAGCCGGTCGTAAGCCTCCTGGGTCAGCCAGGTCACCTGGGTCTCGCTCACGGTCACCACTCCTCGTCGACTGCGTCCCGCGACTCCACGCGGGCCCCATTGCCTTTCCGCACTGATTTCTCGGCACGATGGCCAAGTAACGGAAAAACACGGCCCGCGCGGGGCCGTGCTGCACTCGACGATAGCACGAACTCGCACACCGGGGGACCGCATTTTCCCAGCGCCCGGCGTGGAACGCTCGTTCTCACCCAATTGGCCGCGTGAGGGTGGACAGGTATTCAGGAATGTTGTAAGTGCAGCCGTACACCTCCCCCGTGGCTGGTCCGGGAGACGTGCGCAACACGGTCTCCTGCCTGGTCACACCGTCCGACGGCGGGATGAGGACCTCCTTGCGGCCGACCTCCACGCCGGACTTGGCGCGGGAGCGCACCACGCACTCGGCGGGGCGCCGCGGGTCGTCGCGCTCGACCTCGACCACGATGCGGACGGAGCTGTCGTCGAGGATCTCGAAGGCGACCTGCTTGCCCTCGATGGGCGGGCTGCCGAGGTTGCGGTAGCCGATGATCGACACGCCCACCAAGGCGATGAGCACCACCGCGAAGAGCAGCCAGCGGCCGACCGGTCGCGGTCGCGCTCGCTTCGCGCGCGACCCGTACCGGTCCTCCGGGATCTGCGGGTGCGTCACCGGCTCGGGAAGCCTTTCGCCTGCGGTCTCGCCGGCCTCCGCCAAGCGGGGGCTGGCGCTCGGTCCGTCGGACCCACCGGGAACAATGGGGTCCGACATCCACGTTAAGTATCCCTGGGGTGTCCTGCGGCCTGTCATCGGGGCCGTGTTCACCAGAGTGCTTGCACGAGCGGAGGGAGCCACCGGGCGATGGCGGACAAGCTGCGGCTGATGACGGTGCACGCGCACCCGGACGACGAGTCCAGCAAGGGTGCCGCGACCACCGCGCGCTACGTGGCCGAGGGGCACGAGGTGATGGTGGTCACCTGCACCGGCGGTGAGGCCGGCAGCATCCTCAACCCGGCCATGGACCGACCCGAGGTGGCCGAGAACCTCCCCGAGATCCGCCGCCAGGAGATGGCCAAGGCGGCCGAGATCCTCGGGGTGCAGCACCGCTGGCTGGGCTTCGTCGACTCCGGCCTGCCGGAGGGCGACCCGCCGCCGCCGCTGCCGGAGGGCGTGTTCGCCACCACCCCGCTGGAGGAGTCCACCCGCGAGCTGGTCAAGGTGGTCCGCGAGTTCCGCCCGCACGTGCTGATCACCTACGACGAGAACGGCGGCTACCCGCACCCGGACCACATCCGGTGCCACGAGGTCTCGGTGGCGGCCTTCGACGCGGCCGGCGACCCGGACCTCTACCCGGAGGCCGGGGAGCCCTGGCAGCCGCTGAAGCTGTACTACTCGCACGGCTTCTCCCGCAAGCGCATGCACCTGTTCCACGAGGCGCTGCTGGACCGCGGCATGGAGTCGCCCTACGGCGAGTGGCTGGCCAAGTGGGACTCCTCGCGGCCGGACCCCGACGAGCGGGTCACCACGCGGGTCGAGTGCGCGGCGTACTTCGAGCAGCGCGACGACGCGCTGCGCGCCCACGCGACCCAGATCGACCCCAACAGCCGGTGGTTCGCGGTGCCGCTGGACATCCAGCGCGAGCTGTGGCCGACTGAGGACTACGAGCTGGTCCGCTCGCTGGTCGACACCACGTTGCCGGAGGACGACCTGTTCTCCGGCGTGCAGGAGAAGGTGTGCGCATGAGTGCCCTGGAGACCGCGGTCCACCTGCTCGCGCAGGCCCCGCCACCGCCGGGCGACCCGGGTGGGCAGGGCGAGGACTTCGGCAAGTCCTCCCCGGTCGGCCTGGTGCTGCTGATCCTGTTCGGCGTGGCCGTGGTGTTCTTGATCCGCTCGATGACCAAGCACCTGCGCAAGCTGCCGGTCGTCTTCGACGAGGAGAAGGCCGCCGCGGCGGCCCCGGCCCGGGTGAAGCGCGCCGAGGCGGCGCGGGAGTCCGAGTCCGCGGAGGCGGAGGCCGACGCCGCGGAGTCGAAACCGGACAAGAGCGAGAGCTCGTAGCAGAGCGCAGCGGCGGGGCCGTCCGGGAGTGCCGGGCGGCCCCGCTCCGCGTCAGGCGCCGTCCTCGGCCGGTGCCGGCTCGTCACCGGGGCGGACCTGCCAGGACTCGCCGATGCGGGCGATGAGGGCCCGGGTCGCGGCGGACAGGTCGTCCGGGAGCCCGTGTTCGACGTGCTCGACGTAGCTGGGCAGGGCGTCGTTCGGCACGGGCAGGTGGACCAGGCCCCACAGGCCGCGGTGCAGGCAGTGCCCGGGCTCGTCCGGGATCCGCTCCGCCGCTTCGGCGGAGAACACCGACTCGCGGGGGTCGGTGAGCCGCAGCTCGATCCGGCCCCCGGTGAGCTCGCGCAGCTCGCGCGGCAGGTCGTCCCAGCGGTTGGCGGTGACGACCAGGTGGATGCCGTGCTCCGGTCCGCGCCGGGCCAGGCGCAGCACGCGGTCCGCCAGCCCGGGGTGCTGGTGCACTTCCGGCCACCCGTCGACGACCAGGACGTGGTCGGTGGCCTCCTCGCCGAGGTCGGACTCCGCGCGCCTGCGGCGGAAGTCGGCGGCGGACTCGATCCCCTCCGCGGCGAAGCGCCGGAGCCTCCGGTCCAACGTGGACTCCAGCTGCGCCAGGACGTGCTCGACCTCCTCCCGGTCGCAGCTGGCCACGACGGCGCTGCTGTGCGGGAGGTCCCGCAGCGGCAGCAGGCGGTTGCCCCCGAAGGCCAGGCAGTGGAACCGGACGTCGGTGGGGCTCGTGGACAGGGCCAGGGCCAGCAAGGTGGTCAGCACCGCGCTGGTCTTGCCGCTGCGCGGGCGACCGACGATCGCGAGCGTGGTGTCGGCGGCGGCGAAGTCCAGGCGCAGCGGGTCCTGCCGGTGCTCGCGCGGGTTGTCGACGATCCCGACGGTGACGGTCAGCGGCGACGCCGTCCCGGTGCGGTCCTCGCCGGAGGCCGGTGACGGGGCGTCGACCCCGGCGGGTGGTTCCGCGTCCGGCGGCGTCGGCAGGAGCGTGCGGGCCGGCCGGGCCTGGTGCGCCACCCGGTCCGCGAAGTACCGGTAGGACGGCACGGGGCTGTCCGGAGGGCTGGACGCGTGCGGCAGGTCGGCGTGCGCGGTGCGGAACCGCACCCGTTCTCCCCGCCTGGACGTCCGCAAGCACGCCTCGTCGGGCTGGAGCTCGTTCGCGTCGTGGACGTCCAGGAACACACGGGCGTCGGACTCGTCGCAGGTGTGCAGCACCACCGAGCCGCACCCGCGCACCAAGTCCGCCGACACCTGGTGCGGAGCATCAGCGCTGAAGAGCAGCTTGATCCCCAGGTGCTCCGAGGACGCCAACCGCTGCAGGGTGTGCTGGAAGGGCCTCGCGTCGGCGAGGAACTGGGGGAGCCTGTCGATCGCGACCACCAGCAGCGGCATCGGATCGAGCTGGGTCTGGGGCTGGACGGCCTGGTAGTCGGTGTGGTGCTGGGTGGACAGCGTGGCGAGGAGCCTGGCCCGTCGCTCCAGCTCCCCTTCCAGCGCGGTGGTGATGCGGTGCTGGTCGCGGGAGCCGCCGGTGAGCGTCTGGACCGCAGCGGTGTGCGGGAGCCGGGTGATCGAGTTCCAGGTCGGCGCGGAGGAGGGACCACCGGCGCAGACGAAGGCGATCTCCTCCGGGGAGTGCGTCGCGGCCATCCCGAACAGCAGGCTGTGCAGGAACGGGGGCCGGTCGGGGCTGCTGGAGCCGAAGACGCCGAGCGCGGCCCCGGAGCGGAGCAGGTCGAGCAGCACCGGCTGCCCGTCCTCGCCCACGCCGAGCGGGACCCGGTAGCGGTCCTCGCGGCGCTGCCAGAGCGCGCTCGGGTCGGCCGTGAGCGGGTCGCCGACACCGGCCAGCTCGAAGATGTCGACGGGTCCCTCGGGCTTCGGCTCCGCGGGTCCCTCCGGCCCCTTCTCGGTGCGGATGACCTGCGTCGGTTCCGGGGCCGGCGGGGGAGGTGGCGGTGCGGCGGGGCGCGGCGGCATCGGCGGCGGTCCGGGAGGAGGTCCGGGCGGCATGCCGGGCGGTGGTCCGGCGGGGTGCTGGTGCGGCGGGAACGGCGGGCGCCCTGGGTGCAACGGAGATCCCCCTGTGTCGATCGACTTCCGCGGGAACCGTAGTCGATCATCCGCCGGAGCGGTCGCGCGTTGCGCAGGAGTCCCCGCGCACGCGCGACCGGTCAGCTGCCGTGGACCTGGGCGAACGCCTCGCGGTGGTGGTGGCGGATCCGCTCACCCGCCGACTCGTCGGTGACCTCCAGCTCGGTCGCCCCGGTCAGCGCCCAGTCCGGCTGCGTGCCGGTCAGGGCCCACGCGGCCTGGCGGGCCGCGCCGCGCGCGACGTACTCCGCGGGCGCGGGCACCGTCACCGGGACGCCGAACACCTGCGGCGCCGCGACCTGCACCGCCTTCGACTGCGCCGCGCCGCCGATCAGCAGCACCCGGCGCACCTCGACGCCCTGGCCGCGCAGCGCGTCGATCCCGGCCGCGAGCCCGCAGAGCATCCCCTCGACCGCCGCGCGGGCCAGGTTCTGCGGGGTCATGGTGTCGCGCCGCAGGCCCACGAGGGTGCCGCTGGCGTCCGGCAGGGCCGGGGTGCGCTCGCCGTCCAGGTAGGGCAGCAGGACCAGGCCGCCCGCGCCCGGCTCGGCCGCGCAGGCCAGCCGGTCGAACTCGGCCATCTCCACGCCCAGCAGCGCGGCCGTGGAGGTGAGCACCCGCGCCGCGTTGAGCGTGCACACCAGCGGCAGGAACCGCCCGGTGGCGTCGGCGAACCCGGCGATGGTGCCGGTGGGGTCGGCGCTCGGGTGCTCCGCGGAGGCGAACACCGTGCCGCTGGTGCCCAGCGAGACCACGACGTCGCCGGGGCCGATCGCCAGGCCCAGCGCGGCGCCCATGTTGTCGCCGGTGCCCGCCGACACGAGCGCGCCGTCCGGGGTGCGCCCGGCCGGTTCCGCCGGGTCGAGCACGCGGGGCGTGCGCGGGGTGCGGCCGCCGAACGCCGTGGCCAGCACGTCCTCGCGGTACCGGCCCTCGCGGGGCGACCAGTAGCCGGTGCCGGAGGCGTCGCCGCGGTCGGTGACCTTCTCGCCGGTCAGCCGCCAGGTCAGCCAGTCGTGCGGGAGCAGCACGTCGGTGACCCGGTCGGCCAGCTCCGGCTCGTGCTCGGCCATCCACCGCAGCTTGCTGACCGTGAAGCTGGCGACCGGCACGGACCCGACCGCGTCGGCGAAGGACTGCGCGCCGCCGAGCTCCGCGGTGAGGTCCAGCGCGGCCTGGGCGGAGCGGTTGTCGTTCCACAGCAGCGCGGGCCGGACCACCTCGCCGTCCTCGTCCAGCGCGACCAGGCCGTGCTGCTGGGCGGCGACGCCGATGGCCGCCACGCCGTCGAGCAGCCCGTCGGCGGCGGTGGTGAACGCCTGCCACCAGTCCGCCGGGTCGGCGGTCGTGCCGTCCGGGTACGGGGCGCGCCCCTCCCGGACCACCTGGCCGGTCTCGGCGTCGCACACCACGACCTTGGTGGACTGGGTGGAGGAGTCGACCCCGGCGACCAGGCGCGTCGTGCTCGGGCTGTCAACTGGTGGCATCGGTTCCCCTGTCTGGTTCGGGTACGGGCACGACGCGCGCCTCGGTGCCGAGGCCGCGGATCGCGTCGATCTCCGCCGCCGGTGCGGCGTCGTCGGTGAAGACCAGGTCGTAGGCGCCCACGTCGCCGTGCGCGAACGGGGCGCTCTTGCCGAACTTCGAGTGGTCGACCAGCAGCACGTTGCGGGCGGCGCGCCCGACGATGCGCTGCTTGATCTCGGCGTAGTCCCGCACCGGGTGGTACAGGTGGCCCTCGGTGACCGCCGTGGCCGACACGAACGAGAGGTCGGCGCGCAGGCCGTCCAGCGCCTTGAGCACCTCCGGCCCGGTGCACGAGTCGAACTCGGCGCGGTAGCGGCCGCCGAGCAGCCCCACCTCGTGGCCGGCGCCGGCGAGGATGCGCGCGACGGTGAGCGAGTTGGTGAACACCCGCAGCCCCTCGACCTCGGCGACCCGGCGGGCCAGCGGGAACACCGTGCTGGAGTCGTCCACCAGCAGCGTCATGCCCGGCTGGACCTCGCCGGCGGCCGCGGCGGCCAGCGCCTCCTTCTCGGCGACCTGCAGGCCGACCCGGAAGCGCGTCTCGGTCTCCAGCGTCAGCGACGGGTAGGCCGTCACCCGGCCGCGCAGCTTGCGCACGAGCCGCCGGTCGACGAGCGAGTCGAGGTCGCGGTGCATCGTCATGAGGCTGACGTCGAAGTGCTCCGCGAGGTCGGTGATCCGGACCTCCCCGTGCTCGATGACCTGCCGGAGCACGTCCTGCCGCCGCTGCTCCACCACGGCGTCCGGGGGTCTCGCCCTGCCCACCACGGCTACTCCTGCGGTCGCACGACGGCCTTGACCGCCGTCTCGTCGCGGGCCGAGACGGTGAGCGCCTGCTCCACCTCGGCGAGCCCGAACCGGTGGGTGACCAGCCGGTCCAGGTCGACCGCGCCGGAGGAGGCGAGCGCGATGGCGGTCGGCCAGGTGTTGGCGTAGCGGAAGGTGCCGGTCAGCTCGATCTCGAAGTTCTGCAGGTGGGACACCGGCAGCGGCAGCTCGTCGCCGCCCATCCCGACCAGCACCGCGCGCCCGGCCCGGCCCAGCGCACGGACGCCGTCGGCCGCGGCCCGCGGCACCCCGGAGCACTCCAGGAGCACCTCGGGCTCGTAGCCGGACTCCGCAGGCGAGCCCGACCGGACGTCGATGGTGCCCGTCGCCCCGAGCTCCTCGGCCAGCGCCAGGCGGTGCGGGTTGACGTCGGTGACCACGACCTCGGTGGCGCCGAAGGCGCGGGCGGCCTGCGTGGCGACCAGGCCGATCGGCCCGGCTCCGGTGACCAGCACCCGGGAGCCCGGCGCGACCCGGCCCTTGCGGCTGGCCCAGATGCCCACCGACAGCGGCTCCAGCAGACCGGCCGCGTCGTCGGAGATCGCCTCCGGCACCGCGTAGGCGAACTCCTCGTGCACCACGACGTACTCGCAGAACGCGCCGTCGACCGGCGGGGTGGCGTAGAACCGCATGTCCGGGCACAGGTTGTACCGGCCGGCGCGGCACTGCGCGCACACCGAGCACGGCACGCCCGGCTCGATGGCGACCCGCTGGCCCGGCGCGTGCCGGGTGGCCTCCGGGCCGCACTCGACCACGACGCCGCCCGCCTCGTGCCCGAGCACCAGCGGCTGCTCGACGACGAACGGACCGATGCGGCCGTGCTCGTAGTAGTGGGTGTCCGAACCGCAGGTGCCCACCGAGGTGACCTGCACGAGCACCTCGCGCGGTCCGGGCCGGGGGACCGGGCGCTCCTCCAGCCCGATGTCCCGCACGTCGCGCAGCACGGAGGCGCGCATGGTCTTCGCCGTCACAACCGCTCCTGTGAGGTCGGATCTCGTGTTAACACATTTTCTGATAAGTCCGGAACGTACTCAAGCACGGGTCGGACACGACCCTCGGGTCCCCGCTCGCGACTCTCGTCACCCGATCTGGTGATCATGGGCAACCGTCCCGGGAGCCGGACGTCTTCCGGGGTGCCCGGGTGCGAGCCCGGGAGGCCCGCCGGCGCCGAGAGCGGTCCTGGCGCGCGGCGGCGAGGGCGGTCCGGTCGCATCGGGAGTGCGACCGGGCCGCCGCCCGCCTGGTCCCGGCCCGACGTCGAGTGGGACGCTGGGCGCATGGCTAACCGGCTCGCGGGCGCGACCAGCCCCTACCTGCTGCAGCACGCCGACAACCCGGTCGACTGGTGGCCCTGGTCGCCGGAGGCCTTCGCGGAAGCCCGCCGCCGCGACGTGCCGGTCCTGCTGTCCATCGGCTACGCCGCCTGCCACTGGTGCCACGTCATGGCGCACGAGTCCTTCGAGGACCCGGAGACGGCGCGGATGATGAACGAGCACTTCGTCAACGTCAAGGTGGACCGCGAGGAGCGGCCGGACATCGACGCCGTCTACATGGAGGCCACGCAGGCCATGACCGGCCAGGGCGGCTGGCCGATGACGTGCTTCCTCACCCCGGACGCCGAACCGTTCCACTGCGGCACCTACTACCCGCCGGCCCCGATGTCCGGGATGCCGTCGTTCCGGCAGCTGCTCGACGCCGTCGTGGAGGCGTGGCACGCGCGCGGCAAGGAGGTCCGCGGGGCCGCGGCCCGGGTGGTCGAGCAGCTGTCCGCGCAGCGCGCGCCGCTGCCGGAGTCCATCTTGGACGACGAGGTGCTGGCCGGGGCGGTGTCCCGGCTGCGCACCGAGTTCGACGCCGAGCACGGCGGCTTCGGCGGTGCGCCGAAGTTCCCGCCGTCGATGGTGCTGGAGTTCCTGCTGCGCCACCACGAACGGCTCGGCGACGCCGACAGCGGGCGCACCGCGCTGGACCTGGCCCGGGACACCTGCGCGGCGATGGCCCGTGGCGGCATCTACGACCAGCTCGCGGGCGGGTTCGCGCGCTACAGCGTCGACGCGGCGTGGGTGGTCCCGCACTTCGAGAAGATGCTCTACGACAACGCGCTGCTGCTCCGCGTGTACGCGCACCTGGCGCGGCTCGGCGACGCGCTCGGCGAGCGGGTGACCCGGGAGACGGCGGCGTTCCTGCTCGACGAGATGCGCACGCCGGAGGGCGGGTTCGCGGCGTCCCTGGACGCCGACACCGAGGGCGTGGAAGGGCTGACCTACGTGTGGACGCCGGCCCAGCTGCGCGAGGTGCTCGGGCCGGAGGACGGCGACTGGGCGGCGGAGCTGCTGTCGGTGACCGAGGCGGGCACCTTCGAGCGCGGCACCTCGACCCTGCAGCTCCAGCGCGACCCGGACGACCCGGCCCGCTGGCAGCGGGTCCGCGACCGCCTCCGCGAGGCCCGCGACCGCCGCCCGCAGCCGGGCAAGGACGACAAGGTCGTCACCGCCTGGAACGGCATGGCCGTCACGGCCCTGGTGGAGGCGTCCGCGGCGCTCGGCGAACCGCGCTGGCTGGAGGCGGCCGAGGACGCGGCCGACCTGCTGCTCACCCGGCACCTGGTCGACGGCCGGCTGCGCCGGACCTCGCGCCACGGCGAGGTCGGCACCGCCGCGGGCGTGCTCGAGGACTACGCCTGCTTCGCCGACGGCCTGCTGTCGCTGCACCAGGCCACCGCCGAACCGCGCTGGCTGGAGGCGGCCCGCACGCTGCTCGACACGGCGCTGGAGCAGTTCGCCGACGCCGAGCACCCGGGCACCTTCCACGACACCGCGGCGGACGCGGAGGCGCTGGTCCGGCGGCCCTCCGACCCGACCGACAACGCCAGCCCGGCCGGTGCCTCGGCGATGGCGTCCGCCCTGCTCACCGCGTCCGCGCTCGTCGGCCCGGACAGCGCGGCGCGCTACCGCGGCGCCGCGGAGCAGGCGCTGTCGCGCGCCGGGCTGCTCGCGCAGCGCGTCCCCCGCTTCGCGGGGCACTGGCTCAGCGTCGCGGAGGCGCGGGCCCACGGTCCGGTGCAGGTCGCGGTCGTCGGCCCGGCCGACGACGCCGCCCGCGTCGCGCTGCTCGCGGACGTGCGGCGGCGCGCCCCCGGCGGTGCCGCGGTGGTCGCCGGGGAGCCGGGGGCGCCCGGCGTGCCGCTGCTGGCCGACCGCCCGCTGGTCGACGGCGCCCCCGCGGCCTACGTCTGCCGCGGCTACGTCTGCGACCGCCCCGTCACCGACCCCCAGGACCTCCCCCTCTGACCCCACCAGCAGCCGTGCGGACGAGGTGGAGGTGCCCTTCGCCCCTCACCGCGCGGCACCGGTCCCCTCCACCGTGCGGTCCACGGCCGACTGGACGCGCCTCCGGTGGGGACCGGACGTGCGCGGTGTGCACCGGAACCGCGTGCCGACACCGGAACGCCCAGGCCAGCAGGGTGCTGTGTGGGCGCCGCGGCTCGGGGCCCGCGGTCTGGGGTGGAGAACGTGGTGGTCACCGAGGTGGTGTGGGTGGTGCACTGCGGGGGTGTGCATCCGGAGGGCTCGTGAGGACGATCTGGGGCGGTTGCAGGAGATCGAGGTGTCCGCGGGGGAGGCGTTCCGCGCGATCGGCATGCCCGAGGTCGCCGACGACCCACCGCCCCCGCTCGACGTCCTGGCCGAGCACCAGCGCGACGGACGCGCCTGGGTGGCCGAGGTCGGGGGCGTGGTGGCCGGCTACGTGCTGGTCGAGGTGGTCGACGGCAACGCGCACGTCGCGCAGGTCAGCGTGCACGCGGACCACGCGCGCCGGGGGATCGGCAGCGCCCTGCTCGACCACGTCGAGTCGTGGGCCCGGGAGCGGGGCCTGCCCGCGCTGACCCTGACCACGTTCCGAGCGGTGCCCTGGAACGGCCCGTACTACGCGCGGCTCGGCTTCGAGGAGGTCGCGGAGGTCACGCCCGAGCTGGCCGCGCTCGTCGCGCGCGAAGCGGACCTCGGCCTCGACCCGGCCGAACGCCTCTGCATGCGCCGCGCTGTCCGGCGGGCTCAGGCGTAGAGGGCGAGCCAGATGGCGATGTGGTGGCAGAGCGCGGCCAGGGAGACCGCCGAGTGGAAGAACTCGTGGTACCCGAAGGTCTTCGGCCACGGGTCGGGCCAGCGGGTCGCGTAGAAGATCGCGCCCGCGGTGTAGAGCAGACCGCCGACCAGCAGCAGCACCAGCGCGGCGACCCCGGCGTTGTCGAGCAGGTCGGGCAGCACGAACACCGCCACCCAACCCAGTGCGATGTACACCGGGACCCCGACCCAGCGCGGTGCGTTGGGCCAGGCGAGCTTGAGCACCACGCCGCCGAGCGCGCCGCCCCAGACGACCGCCAGCACCACCGTGCCCGTCGTCGGCTGCATCGCGACCATCGCCAGCGGCGTGTAGGTGCCGGCGATGAACAGGAAGATCATCGAGTGGTCGAGCCGCCGCATCCAGGTGCGCGCGCCCACGGTCTTCCACGTCTTGCGGTGGTAGAGGGCGCTGACGCCGAACAACCCGAGCACGGTCGCCACGTAGATCGAGGTGCCCACCGCGGCGGCGGTCGACACGGTCGCGGCGGCGAGCGTGATCAGCGTGGCACCGGCGACGATCGACACCACCAGCGACCAGAAGTGGATCCAGCCGCGCATCCTCGGCTTGACGAAGGCGGTCGGACGGCGAGCGGAGAGGGCGCTAGTCACACCAACAAGGTTACGGGACCGTAAGTTTGCGGACAGCGTGAGACGCGCTGCATCCGTCCGTGCGCACGGCGCCACCCGAGCATCGGCCCGCACCGGATCCGCGTAGGCTCACCTGGCGTGGCGTTCAAGGTTCGGTTGAAAGAACTCATGTACAGCGTCTACGAGCGCCGGCTGCGCCGGAAGCTGGACGGTGTGCAGCACCCGAGGCACGTCGGTGTGATCTTGGACGGCAACCGCAGGTGGGCGAGGGAAGCCGGGCTGGACGCTGCGCACGGCCACCGCGCCGGGGCTCGCAAGATCGCCGAGCTGCTCAGCTGGTGCCAGGAGGCCGAGGTGGAGGTGGTCACGCTGTGGCTGCTGTCCACCGACAACCTGAACCGCTCCTCCGAGGAGCTCAACGCCCTGCTGGAGATCATCTGCGGGGTGGTCGACGAGCTCACCGAACCCGGAACGCCGTGGCGGGTGCGGATCGTCGGCGCCCTGGACGTGCTGCCCACGGAGACCGCGGCGCGCCTGTCGGCCGCCGCGCTGCGCACCGAGGGGCGCACCGGCATGCAGGTCAACGTGGCGGTCGGCTACGGCGGCCGCCGGGAGATCGCCGACGCGGTGCGCAAGCTGCTGCAGCAGCACGCCGAGGCGGGCACCACCATCGAGGAGCTCGCCGAGGTGCTCACCGTCGACCACATCGCCGAGCACCTCTACACCTCCGGCCAGCCCGACCCCGACCTGCTGATCCGCACCTCGGGGGAGCAGCGGCTCTCCGGCTTCATGCTGTGGCAGTCCGCGCACTCCGAGTTCTGGTTCACCGAGGCCTACTGGCCCGCCTTCCGCCGCGTCGACTTCCTGCGCGCGCTCCGCGACTACGCGGTGCGCCACCGCCGCTTCGGCAGCTGACCCCGGACAGCGGAAGGGGCCAGGTCGCGAGGACCTGGCCCCTTCCCGTGGGACGTCCGCTCAGCCGACTTCCGGGTGGTCGACGACCGGGGCGTTCACGCAGGTGTCCCCCTGCGGGGCCAGGAGCGGCACGACCGCGCCGAGGACGGCGATGTCGTTGCCGCAGGCCTGCACCGGCAGGACGCTGATGTTGTTGTCGTTCAGCACGTTGATGCCGTCGTTGTCCGCGCTGTCGGCGTAGGCGACGGGAGCCAGGGCCAGCAGGCCAGCGGCAGCACCGGTGACGACAGCTGCCTTCTTCAGCATGGGTTCACTCTCCTTCGAATACCGCGGGTTCGGGGACGCACTGGTGGGTTCTCGGGAGAACCCGCGAGGCGGCCACCGAGTGTGGTGCCGACCAGCCGAGAACGCGTCGCGGCATGCCGATCACCGAGATTTTCAACCCGATGGTGTGAGGCGGTGGTTCACGGGAATTCCGGTGGCGTTCCACGTGCCCCCGTGCGGGGCACGCAGAAAGGAGTGCCGAGCGGGGCTCGGCGCCCTTTTCGTCACCGGTTCCCCGGTGGAACGCTCCGCTCTCAGGCCTTGGGGTGGTCGACGACCGGAGCGTTGACGCACGAGCTGTGCTGCGTGGACAGCAGCGACACCACGGCGCCGAGGACGCCGACGTTGTTGCCGCAGGCCTGCACCGGCAGGACGCTGATGTTGTTGTCGTTCAGGATGTTGATGCCGTCGTTGTCCGCGCTGTCGGCGTAGGCGACGGGGGCCAGGGCCAGCAGACCGGCGGCGGTGCCGGCGACGATCGCAGCTTTCTTCAGCACTTCGTTGCTCCTCGTTGGATGGGATGACGCGAGCGCTCCTCGGCCCCTCGGCTGCGCACCCCATACTCAGCCGAAGGGAGAACACTCGGCGTGAAACATATACAGCGAAAGCGCAGAAACCCACCTCGGTAACACCATCGTGTGATCTATTTTTTCGAGCCCGCAGGATCGTTGCTCAGGCAAGTTCGGTGGAATGTTGCGACGACAAATGGAATGGCGTCCCGGGTCAGTGGTCCGGACCCGTTCTGCCCGGCGTATCGTCCGGACGTGGACTCCGAATCGCTCACGGTCGAGTACGTGCTCCTCGGGCTCCGCTTCGACCGGCTCGTCCGGGGGTTCGTGGACTCCTACACCGGGGACCCGGCGCTGCGGCACCAGGTCGCGGCCGAGCCACCGCCGGAGCCTGCCCGCCTCGCCGCCGACGCGCAGCGGCTGCGCGCCGAGGTCGCCGCCTCCGACCTGGCCGAGCCGCGCCGCCGGTTCCTCACCGCGCAGCTGACCGCGCTGGAGTGCTCCGGCCGCAGGATGGCCGGGGAGCCGGTGCCGTTCGTCGCGGAGGTCGAGGCGTGCTTCCAGGTGACGCCGACGCCGGGCGACCCCGACGAGTACCAGCGGGTGCACCGCGAGCTCGGGGCGCTGCTGCCCGGGCGAGGGCCGGTGGCCGAGCGGCTGCGCGCGGTCCGCAGCCGCGACGTGGTGCCCGCCGACCGGCTCGCGGTGGCGCTCGAGGCCGTCCTCAGCGCCCTGCGGGACCGGGTGCGCGCCCGGTTCGAGCTGCCCGTCGGCGAGACCGTCGAGTACCGGGTGGTCACCGACAGGCCGTGGGCCGCCTTCAGCCACTACGCCGGCGGTTTCCGCTCGAAGGTCGCGGTGAACGCCGACGTCGGGCACCGCGCGTCGAACCTGCCGCAGCTGCTCGCGCACGAGGCCTACCCCGGCCACCACACCGAGCACTGCCGCAAGGAGGCCGGTCTGGTGCGGCGCGACGGCCTGGTGGAACACACGGTCTTCCTGGTGAACACGCCGCAGTGCGTGCTCGCCGAAGGCCTCGCCGACCTGGGGCTGCACGCCGCGGTCGGGCCCGGGTGGGGCCCGTGGGCCGCCGAGGTCTTCGCCGACCTGGGCATCCGGGTCGACGGCGCGCTGGCGGAGCGGATCGACGCGGTGCTGCTCGGGCTGCTGCCGGTGCGCCAGGACGCGCTGCTCATGCTGCACGGCGGCGCGGACGAGGCCGACGCCGTCGCCCACCTGCAGCGCTGGCTGCTGATGCCGGAGCAGCGCGCCCGGCACCTGGTGCGGTTCATGACCGACCCGCTCTGGCGGGCCTACACCACGACCTACGTCGAGGGCTACCGGCTGCTGCGGCGGTGGCTCGACGAGCGCCCCGCGGGCACATCGAGCGCGGATCGTTACCGGCGCTTGCTTGACGAACCGCTCGTCCCCGATTCCGTGCGCGCCGAGCTCGGCGCCGGGGTCTGAGCCCGGTTTTCACTCGGACGGAGCACCGCCGCTCACGGGCCGTGGCAGCCCGCCGCGGGGGCGGGACAGCGGCCTGACCTGCTGCGCTCGTCCGCCCGCCGCCGCAGGGACGGGCCGTGACCTGCGCAGTCCTCCTCGGCAGGGGCAGGGCGGGCGACGGTCCGCCGAATCACCTGTGTGGTCGCCTGCCCAACACGCGATCACGCAGGTAGCGTGCGCTGTGACGGGCCGTTCTCTCCTGCAAGTCCGTACGCGGCCCGTCCGGGAGGCCCTGATCGTGGCTGTTGGCTGGAGCGGACGGTCGTACCGTCCACCGTGGTCGCGATGGGCCGGTGCCCGGCCCCGCGGCGGCGGTGGCGGACGAGTCGGTCCGGCCGGTGCGCGACGGGGGCAGGCCCGGCCCGCCGACGAGCGGGTGTGCACGCCACGCCCGCGAGGGAGTAGCCGTGACCGCACGACGTTCCCAGCCAGAAGCGGACACCCGAACCCTGGGTGAGAACTCCGCGAGCACTGTGCAAGCCGGTGGCACCGACGTCCGCACGTACGTCCTGGACACCTCGGTGCTGTTGTCCGATCCGTGGGCGATGTCCCGCTTCGCCGAGCACGACGTGGTGCTCCCGTTGGTGGTGATCAGCGAGCTCGAAGCCAAGCGCCACCACCCGGAACTCGGCTGGTTCGCCCGGGAGGCCCTCCGCACGCTCGACGACCTCCGGATCCAGCACGGACGGCTGGACCAGCCGGTCCCGGTCGGGGTCTCGGGCGGTCACCTGCACGTCGAGCTCAACCACTCCGACCCGCAGGTGCTGCCGCCCGGCTTCCGCACCGACTCCAACGACGCCCGCATCCTGGCCTGCTCGCTGAACCTGGCGGCCGAGGGGCACCGGGTCACGCTGGTCACCAAGGACATGCCGCTGCGGGTCAAGGCCGCCGCGGTGGCCCTGGACGCCGAGGAGTACCGCGCGCAGGACGTGGTGTCCTCCGGGTGGACCGGGATGGCCGACGTCGAGGTGCCGGGCGACTCGGTGGACGCGCTGTTCAAGGACGGCATCGCCGACCTCGACGAGGCCCGGGACCTGCCGCCGAACACGGGCGTGCGGCTGCTGGCCGGGTCGCAGAGCGCGCTCGGCCGGGTGACCGCGGACAAGCAGGTCCGGCTGGTGCGCGGCGACCGGGAGGCGTTCGGCCTGCACGGCCGGTCCGCGGAGCAGCGGATCGCGCTGGACCTGCTGCTCGACCCGGAGGTCGGCATCGTGTCGCTGGGCGGCCGCGCCGGCACCGGCAAGTCCGCGCTCGCGCTGTGCGCCGGGCTGGAGTCCGTGCTGGAGCGGCAGCAGCACCGCAAGGTCGTGGTGTTCCGCCCGGTGTACGCCGTCGGCGGTCAGGACCTCGGCTACCTGCCGGGCACCGAGAACGAGAAGATGGCGCCGTGGGCGCAGGCGGTGTTCGACACCCTCGGTGCGGTGGCCAGCGAGAACGTCCTGGACGAGGTGATGGACCGGGGCATGCTGGAGGTGCTGCCGCTGACCCACATCCGCGGCCGCTCGCTGCACGACTCGTTCGTCATCGTCGACGAGGCGCAGTCGCTGGAGCGCAACGTGCTGCTGACGGTGCTGTCCCGGCTCGGTGCCAACTCCCGGGTGGTGCTCACCCACGACGTGGCCCAGCGGGACAACCTGCGGGTGGGGCGGCACGACGGCGTGGCGGCGGTGATCGAGAAGCTCAAGGGGCACCCGCTGTTCGCCCACGTCACCCTGGCCCGCTCGGAGCGCTCGCCGATCGCGGCCCTGGTCACCGAGCTGCTGGAGGGCGAGTTCACCCCGTGACGTCCTGGCGGAGGGCGCCGTCCCGCCGGGGCGGCGCCCTCCGGCCTCACCAGCCGGTGGGGAGGGGACGGCCCTCGGCGAACCCGGCCGCGGACTGGATGCCGACCACCGCGCGCTCGTGGAACTCCTCCAGGTTCCGGGCGCCGGTGTAGGTGCAGGCCGAGCGCAGCCCGGAGCTGATCTGGTCCAGCAGGTCCTCCACGCCGGGCCGCTGCGGGTCCAGCCGCATCCGCGAGCTGGAGATGCCCTCCTCGAACAGCGCCTTGCGGGCCTGGTCGTAGGCGCTGTCGGTGCGGGTGCGGGCGGACACCGCGCGCTTGGACGCCATGCCGAACGACTCCTTGTAGGCCCGGCCGTGCTCGTCGCGCTGCAGGTCGCCGGGGGACTCGTAGGTGCCCGCGAACCAGGAGCCGACCATCACCGCGGCCGCGCCCGCGGCCAGCGCCAGCGCGACGTCGCGCGGGTGCCGGACGCCGCCGTCGGCCCAGACGTGCCCGCCGAGCTCGCGGGCCGCGGCCGCGCACTCGGCGACGGCGGAGAACTGCGGCCGGCCGACGCCGGTCATCATCCGCGTCGTGCACATCGCGCCCGGCCCGACGCCGACCTTGACCACGTCGGCACCGGCTTCGACCAGGTCGCGCACGCCCTCGGCGGTCACCACGTTCCCGGCCACCACCGGCACCTGCGGTGACACCGAGCGCACCGCCCGCAGCGCGGCGATCATCTTCTCCTGGTGGCCGTGCGCGGTGTCCACGACCAGCGTGTCCACCCCGCTGTCCAGCAGCGCGGAGGCCTTGGCCGCGACGTCACCGTTGACCCCGACCGCCGCGGCGACCCGCAACCGGCCCTCGGCGTCCAGCGCCGGGGTGTAGATCTCGGCGCGCAGCGCCCCGCGGTGGGTCATGATGCCCGCCAACCGGCCCTCGGCGTCGACCGCGACGGCGACGCTGCGCGCCTGCTTGTCGAGCTGGTCGAACACCTCGCGCGGCTTGGTCTCCAGCGGCAGCACGACGGGGTGCCGGTCGGCGACCTCCCCGACCCGCGCGAACCGGTCGACACCGGTGCACGCGGCCTCGTCGACCACGCCGACGGGGCGGTCGTCGTCGTCCACGACGACCAGCGCGCCGTGCGCCCGCTTGGGCAGGAGGTTGAGCGCGTCGGCCACGGCGTCGTCGGCGTGCAGCACCAGCGGGGTGTCCCACACCGGGTGCCGGGCCTTGACCCAGGAGACGATCTCGGCGACGGCCGCGGGCGCCACGTCCTGCGGGAGCACGACGAGCCCGCCGCGCCGGGCGACGGTCTCGGCCATGCGGCGACCGGCCACGGCGGTCATGTTGGCGACGACGATCGGCAGGGTGGTCCCGGTCCCGTCACTGGTGGCCAGGTCCACGTCGAAGCGGGACTCGACCCCGGAGCGCCTCGGCGCCAGGAAGACGTCGTCGTAGGTCAGGTCGGTGGTGGGCTGCTGCCCGTTCAAGAACTGCACGTCTGCCCACCATACGGCCTCCGCGGCCGTCAGTCGCCTCTCTCGAGCGGACGCCGCCGGGCTACGCCTCGTCCCCGGTGAGGGTCCCGAGGGAGCGGTAGGCCTGGTGGTTGCGGAAGAAGCGGCTGTAGAGCTCCGAGCCGTCGTCGAAGGTCGCGTCCTCCAGCGGCTTGACCTCGACGACCTCCGTGAGCTTCCAGGTGACCGTCCGGTGGTGCTCGTCCTCGTAGCTGGTCTCCTGCTGCTTGCCGAACTCCGCGGCCTTCTCCGCCGCCTCCTCCTCGGACTCGGCCTTGAGCAGGATGAACGACTCCTCGTACAGCGGTTCGTGGTCGGCGGCGTCCGACGTGGCCTCCAGCAGGAGGACCGCGACGTAGTGGTCGAGCTCGACGGCGCGCTCGTCCTGCTGGAGCTCGCGCGGGTCGATGGGGCCGACGGGGATCGAGCCGATCGCGTCGAAGTCGTTGCCGCTCATGCCCCCAGGATCTCACCCGCCGGGGAGCAGGGCGCGCACCGCCTCGATGGTGTCCGCCGACGCCGCGTCCTTGTCCGGTCGGTAGCGCAGCACGCGGGCGAAGCGCAGCGCGACGCCGCCGGGGTAGCGGGGGCTGGTCTGCACGCCGTCGAGCTCGATCTCCACCACCAGGTCGGGGGCGAGGTGCACGGTCCAGTCGTCGCGGTGGGTCTCCCGGCGCTGGAACTCCTCGGTCTGCCAGGCCAGCAGCTCGTCGGTGAGGCCCTTGAAGGTCTTGCCGACCATGATCGGCGGACCGCCGTCCGGGTCGCGCGCGCCGAGGTGCAGGTTGGACAGGTAGCCGCTGCGCCGGCCGTGGCCCCACTCCGCGGCGAGCACCACGAGGTCGAGGGTGTGCGCGGGCTTGACCTTGCGCCACGCCCGGCCCCGCCGGCCGGCGGCGTAGCCGGAGTCGAGGTCCTTGACCACGACGCCCTCGTGCCCGGCGGCCAGCGCCTCGTCGAACAGCGCGGCGGCCTGCTCGGCGGACGGGGTGAGCACCGCGGGGACCCGGTGCTGCGGGGCGACCTTCGCGAGCGCGTCGAGCCGGTCGCGCAGCGGCCGGTCCACCAGGTCGGTGCCGTCCAGGTGCAGGCAGTCGAAGAAGTACGGGTGCAGCAGGAGGTCGCGCGGGTCCTGCGACCCGAACCGGCTCATCGTCTCCTGGAACGGCCGCGGGCGGCCGCCGTCGTCGAGCGCGAGGGTCTCGCCGTCGAGCACCACCGACCGGCAGTCCAGGCCGCGCACCAGCTCGACGAGCTCCGGCACGCTGCGGGTGATCTCGCGCAGCGTGCGGGTGTAGACGTGCACCTCGTCCTCGTCGCGGTGCACCTGGATCCGCGCTCCGTCCAACTTGTACTCCACGGTGACCGCGCCGGCCAGCGCCGACCCCAGGTCGTCGGCGGGGGAGGCGAGCATCGGGCGGACCGGCCGGCCGACCTCCAGGCCGAACTCGGCCAGCGCGGGTTCGCCGCCGCGCAGCGCGGCTTCGGCCGTGGCGGGCAGGCGACCGGAGAGCATGAACGCCCGCCGGACGGCGTCGGCGGGGACCCCGGCGGCGGTGGCGATGGCCTCGACCACCACGCCCTCCAGGGCGCCTTGGCGGAGTTCGCCGCCGAACAGCCGCACCAGGAACTGCTGCTCGTCGGCGGTCGCCCGGCCGAGCAGCGCGGTCAGCTCCGCCGCCCGCCGCTGCGTCGAGCCCGAACCGCTGATCGCGCGGACCGCGTCGATCGCGGTGCCCACCTCGGCGATGGTCAGCGTCGGCTCCGGAGCGGGGTCCGCGGACAGCGAGGACAGGGTGGACCAGCCCACCCCGGCGCGGCCGCCGGGCAGTTCTCCGGCCAGCAGCGCGGTCGTCGGGCGCACCTCCTCGGGGTCCAGCCGCCCCAGCAGGTCGGCGATCGCGGTGGTCTTGGCCTTGCGCGAGCGCGTCGCCGCGACCTCGCGCGACGTCGCGACCACCTCAGCGAGCAGCACCATGCGCCCATGGTGCGGGCGACCACCGACGTCGCGCAGGGAGGCGGTCCGGAGGCGGCGCCGCGCCCGGCGTGCCGCCCGGGACCACCGTGGTCGCGCGCGGCGTCGGCTCCTCCCCGCGGCTCGGCCGCGGGGAGGACCCGCGCGTCACTTGCCGGTGGCCATGCGCAGCACGTCCAGCGCCTCGTCCAGCTGCTCCAGGGTGAGCTTGCCTGCGTCGACGTGGCCGCGCTCCAGCACCACGTCGCGGATGCTCTTGCGCTCCGCGAGGGCCTGCTTGGCGACCGCCGCCGCCTCCTCGTAGCCGATGTAGCGGTTGAGCGGCGTGACGATCGACGGCGAGCCCTCGGCGTAGGCCCGGGCCTGCTCGACGTTGACCTGGACACCCGCGAAGACCTTGTCGGCCAGCAGCCGCGACACCGCGGCCAGCAGCCGCGCCGACTCCAGCACGTTGCGGGCGAGGACCGGCAGCATCACGTTGAGCTGGAAGTTGCCCTGCGACCCGGCGAACGCCACCGCCGCGTCGTTGCCGATCACCTGCGCGACCACCTGCAGGGTCGCCTCCGGGATGACCGGGTTGACCTTGCCGGGCATGATCGACGACCCGGGCTGCAGGTCCGGCAGCGCCAGCTCGCCCAGCCCGGCGCGCGGACCCGAGCCCAGCCAGCGCAGGTCGTTGGCGATCTTGTTCAGGCTCACCGCGACGGTGCGCAGGTGCCCGGAGGTCTCCACCACCCCGTCCTGCGCGGCCTGGGCCTCGAAGTGGTCGCGCGCCTCGGTCAGCGGCAGGCCGGTGACCTCCGCCAGCTCCGCGGCCACCGCCTCGCCGAAGCCGTCCGGGGCGTTCAGGCCGGACCCGACGGCGGTGCCACCGATCGGCAGCTCGCCCAGCCGCGGCAGGCCGCTGCGCAGGCGCTCCACGCCGTAGCGCACCTGCGACGCCCACGCCCCGGCCTCCTGGGCCAGGGTGATCGGCACCGCGTCCATCAGGTGGGTGCGGCCGGACTTGACGACCTCGGTCCACTCGGCGGCGCGGCCCTCGATGACCTCGGCCAGGTGCTCCAGCGCCGGGATGACGTCGGTGAGCACCGCTTCGGTGGTCGCGACGCGGATGGTCGTCGGGAAGGTGTCGTTGGACGACTGGGAGGCGTTGACGTGGTCGTTCGGGTGCACGTCGCGGCCCAGCCGCCGGGAGGCCAGCGTGGCGATGACCTCGTTGGCGTTCATGTTCGACGACGTGCCGGAGCCGGTCTGGAACACGTCGATGGGGAAGTGGTCGTCGTGCGCGCCCTCGGCGACCTCGTCGGCCGCGGCGGCGATGGCCTCGGCGACCTCGGCGTCGAGCACCCCGAGCCGACCGTTGACCCGGGCGGCGGCGCCCTTGAGCAGACCGAGCGCGCGGATCTGGGCGCGCTCCAGGCCTCGCCCGGAGATCGGGAAGTTCTCCACGGCCCGCTGGGTCTGCGCCCGGTAGAGGGCGTCGGCGGGCACCCGCACCTCGCCCATGGTGTCGCGTTCGATCCGGTAGTCCTGTTCAGCCATGACTGGAGTGTCCCGCTGGAACGACCACCCCGACAGCGTGTGTCGCCCCACTCACCGTCCCGGCCGAGCGCAGGACCAGCGGGAACGGGCCGACTGGATCGATGGAGGTGCCGCATCTCGCACGGTCGGGGGAAAGCGAGGAGGGCACCTCCCGCCCCGGGGACGTGCCCTCCGCGTCGTCGACGATCAGCCGGTGGTCTCGGCGATCCAGTCCTTGTAGGCCGTCGCGTCCGTGTAGACGGACGGAGCGGTGCCGCAGACCGGCACCAGGCTGCCCAGGCGGCTGGTGACACCGGTCAGCTTCCAGTCACCCGGCTGCCCCTCCAGCTGCGGGCCGCCGGAGTCGCCGAAGCAGGCGTTGGCGTTCGGCTCGGAGCTGCCGGTGCAGATCTCGGTCGCGCCGTCGATGAGGCTCAGCGAGCACTGGCTGTCGGCCACCACCTCGGTGTCCAGCTCCTGCAGCTGCGCGGGCGGTTCGCCGCAGCCGCGGACCGGGCAGGTCACGCCCCAGCCGATGATGCGCGACGGGGTGCCCTCCGGCCCGGAGGCGTCGGCGATCTCGACCGGCTGCTCCGACACCGCCCGGTCCAGCTCCAGCAGCGCGATGTCGCCGTTGGGGCTGTTGGTCGCGTAGTCCGGGTGCACCACGATGTCCGACACGCCCACCTCGGTGCCGCCGGTGGTGTGGTCCGGGCTGCCGATGCGCAGGCCGAGGTCGGCGGGTGCGGCGTCCTGCACGCAGTGGGCCGCGGTGAGCACCCACCGCTCGTCGATGAGTGACGCCCCGCAGCTGTGGTTGCCGTCGCGCTGCAACGAGGCCATCCAGTCGTACTGCTCGGTGGCGTCGTGGCCGCCGACGATGAGCACGCCCGGGTCGTCGCTCGCCGCCGCGGCCGGTGCCACTCCCGTCCCCAGCGCGACCGCGGCGATGCCCGCGAGCAGCGTGGACCTCTTCCTCACCTCAGAACTCCTCCCCGGCGAGATCCCCTTCTCCGGGAACGTAGGGTCGCGGCGCCAGTGCCGGTACCGCCGAGTGCCGCAGCAGCGTCGGCGGAGTGGCGCAGCAGCGCGCCGATGGCGGACACGGCGGGCGGATCGGGCTAGCCTGGGGCCGTCCACGCGCGATCGATGGCGAGGTGGTGGGCGTGACCGCGGTGTCGCACGAGGTCGACCTCCTGATCGTCGGTGCCGGCCCGACGGGGTTGTTCGCCGCCTACTACGCGGGGTTCCGCGGGCTGTCGGTGGCCCTGGTGGACGCGCTGCCCGAGCCCGGCGGGCAGGTCACCGCGATGTACCCGGAGAAGATGATCTTCGACGTGGCGGGCTTCCCCGAGGTGCGCGGCCGGGACCTGGTGGCGGCGCTGGTGGAACAGGCCGACCAGTACTCCCCGCGCTACCTGCTCGGCAGGCACGCCGTCGAGCTGTCCGATGTGGACGGCGGCCTGCTGGTCGGGTTCGGCGACGGTGACGCGCTGCGCGCTCGGGCGGTGCTCATCACCGCCGGGATCGGCGAGTTCAGCCCGCGACCGCTGCCCGCCGGCGGCGACTGGCTCGGCCGCGGCGTCGTGCACTTCATCCCGGAGCTGTCCGAGCACAGTGGACGCGACGTGGTGGTGGTCGGCGGCGGGGACTCCGCGTTCGACTGGGCGCTGGCGCTGCACCCGCTGGCGCGCAGCGTCTCGCTGGTGCACCGCCGGACCCGGTTCCGCGCGCACCCGGGCCTGGTCAGCAAGGTCGAGGACCTGGGCGTCCCGCTCATCACGCCGGCCGAGGTGGTGGAGGTCCGCGGCGACGACGCCGGGGTGCACGAGGTGGAGGTCGACGTCGCGGGGCAGCGCCGCGTGCTGCCCGCGCAGACCGTGGTCGCCGCCCTGGGCTTCACCGCCGACCTCGGCCCCATCGAGGGCTGGGGCCTGGAGCTGGAGAAGCGGTCGATCGTGGTGGACACGACGATGCGGACCAGCCGGCCGCGGGTCTACGCGGCGGGGGACGTCGCGGCCTACCCGGGGAAGGTGAAGCTGATCGCGACGGGCTTCGGCGAGGCGGCGACGGCGGTGAACAACATCGCGGTCGAGCTCGACCCGGCGGCCCACCTCTTCCCGGGCCACTCCTCCAACCTGTCCTGAACGGCGACGCGCCACCGGGGTCGGGGTCCCGGTGGCGCGTGCTCGTGGGGTGGTCGGGCTCAGCCGCCGGTGGTCTGGTTGACCCAGTCCGCGTAGGCGACCACGTCGGTGTAGATGGACGGGCCGGTGGCGCAGGTCGAGTCGTCGTTGCCGGCACGGCTGGTCGCGCCGATCAGCTCCCAGCTCCCCGAGGTGCCCTTGATCTGCGGGCCGCCCGAGTCGCCGTAGCAGGCGCCGGAGTCGCCGCCCGGGTTGTCGGTGCAGATCTCGGTCGCGCCGTCGATGCTCGTGCAGCTGGAGTCGTCGACGATCTGGGTGTCCAGCTCCTGCAGCACCTGCGGCGCCGGGCCGCACCCCGGCTCGGCGCAGGTCTGGCCCCAGCCGATGATCCGCGTCGCGGTGCCCGGGTCGCCCGACTCGGACGCGATCTCGATCGGGGTCGCCTGCAGCGCGTGGTCCAGCTGCAGCACCGCGATGTCACCGGAGGGGTGCGTCTGCACGTCGGTGACGCTGGCCTCCTCGCCGCCGCTGGTGTGGTCGTTGCTGCCGACCCGCACGGTGAAGTCGCCGCCGCCCTGCACGCAGTGCGCCGCGGTCACCACCCAGTCGGGCTTGATCAACGAGCCACCGCAGGTGTGCTGGCCCTGCTGCTGCAGGGACACCATGAACGAGTACTCCTCGGTGGCGTCGTGACCGCCGACGATGAACGGGGTGACGTCGTCGGGCTGGGCGACTGCGGGCACGCCCAGTGCGCCGAGCGCGCCGGCGGCAGCGATGGCTGAGACGAGAACCGAACGCTTGCGCATGTGAAGTGGATCCTCCCAGGTTCCCGGCTCCGCTGGCCGGATGGGCACTGACGGTAAGAGGAGTCGCTCTCTCGACGTACCAACGAAGGGAGGAGATCAAGAACGGGAAAAGCGGTGACCCGCTGCGAAACAGCAGGTCACCGCTGGAAAAGCAGAACCGCCCCCGTCGCAGTGAGTATTTCCCAGTTTCCCGGATGGACGAACACTGCGTCGGGGATCGGCCTCGCTCAGGGCAGCAGGCCGTGGCGCGCGGAGTCCTCGCCGTAGTCGACGTCCGCGTACTCGCGGAGCTTCGTCAACCGGTGCTGGCCCTCGATGATCCGCACCGTGCCGGACTTCGAGCGCATCACGATGGACTGCGTGGTGCACCGGTTCGCGCGGTAGTGCACGCCCTTGAGCAGCGCGCCGTCGGTGATGCCGGTGGCGCAGAAGAACATGTTGTCGCCGCGCACCAGGTCCGACGTGGTCAGCACCTGGTTCACGTCGTGGCCCTGCTCGCGCAGCTTCGCGCGCTCGGCGTCGTCGCGCGGCCACAACCGGGCCTGGATCTCCCCGTCGAGGCACTTCAGCGCGCACGCGGCGATGATGCCCTCCGGGGTGCCGCCGATGCCCAGCAGCATGTCCACCCCGCTGCCCGGGCGCGCCGCCGCGATCGCGCCGGCCACGTCGCCGTCGGAGATGAACTGGATGCGGGCGCCCGCCTCGCGGACCTCCTTGACGATCTGCTCGTGGCGCGGCCGGTCCAGGATGCACACCGTCACGTCCGAGACGTCGATCTGCTTGGCCTTGGCCACCCGGCGCACGTTCTCCGCGATCGGGGCACTGATGTCGATCACGCCGGCGGCCTCCGGGCCGACGGCCATCTTCTCCATGTAGAACACCGCGGACGGGTCGAACATGGTGCCCCGCTCGGAGACCGCGAGCACCGCCAGCGCGTTCGGCATGCCCTTGCTCAGCAGCGTGGTCCCGTCGATCGGGTCGACGGCCACGTCGCACTCGGGGCCCTCGCCGTTGCCGACCTCCTCGCCGTTGTAGAGCATCGGGGCTTCGTCCTTCTCGCCCTCGCCGATGACCACGACGCCCCGCATCGACACGGTGCCGATGAGCTTGCGCATCGCGTCCACCGCCGCGCCGTCGCCGGCGTTCTTGTCGCCGCGGCCGACCCAGCGCCCGGCCGCCATCGCGGCCGCCTCGGTCACCCGGACCAGTTCCATGGCGAGGTTGCGGTCCGGTGCTTCGCGGTGTCGTCCGTTGCTGGTGCTCATCGCGCCTCCCGGTGGTGAGCGACAGGTGGGTCCACTGCCCGAGTCCGGCGGGTGCGACCCGCGCTCAGGCTCGTTGGCTCCGATCTTCGCAGATCGGGGGCCTGGCCGGAGGTCTCGCGTGGGCCAGCCCACTCCGGTCGCGCCTGCGTGCCGAGCACGGCCGCCGCTGGTGAGAGCATGGGGCTCGTGGCCGAACCCAGCAACCAGCAACCCGCGCCGTCCCGTCCGCCCCGGACCCTGTCGGCGATGGTGTTCGCGATCCTCCCGCTGGTCCTGATCGCCTTCGGGATGGCGGGTCTGCTGGGGCAGTGCTCGTTCAACCCCGGTGGTCCGACGGCGCAGGTGCCGACGGTGGACGTGCCCGCCGAGCTGGACCGTGCCGCCGACCGGGTGGACTTCCCGATCGCCGACCCGCAGCTGCCGCCGGGCTGGCGGGCCAACTCGGTCGCCGTGCTGACGCTGCGCTCGCACGCGGAGGTCGTGCGCATCGGCTACCTCACCGGCGACGGCCGCTACCTGCGCTTCTCGCAGTCCACGGCGGCCGAGGAGGAGCTGGTCACCGCGGACACCCGCCAGGCGCCGCGGGCGCTGGGCACGGTCGAGGCCGGCGGGCGGCAGTGGGTGCGCTACGAGGGCGTGGCGGGCGAGCAGGCCTGGGCGACCGAGCGCGACGGCGTCCGCGTGCTCATCGCGGGCAACGCCGACGAACCCGAGCTCCGCACCCTCGCCGAAGCCGTCCTCCAGGCCCCGACGCGCCCGTGACGCCGCGCCGAGGCGCGGTGAGGACACGCACGCCGAGGACGCGGTGACGTCGCGGTGAGGCCGCGATCCCCGTCACTCCTCCTCGACGGAGGCGAGGGCGCGTTCGACGCGCTCGCGGGCCCCGGCCAGGTGGCGCTCGCACACCGCCGCCAGCGCCTCGCCCCGCTCCCACAGCGCCAGGGAGTCCTCCAGCGACAACCCACCGGCCTCCAGCTGCTTGACCACCTCGGCCAGCTGGTCGCGGGCCTCCTCGTAGCCGAGCTCGGCGACCTCCGGGTGCTCGGCCACCGGGTCGAAGTGCTCGTCCTGCTGTTCGTTGCCGGTCACGGGGTTGGACTCTCCACGTCGTTCTGCACGGACACCACCGCGGTGGCGATCGCCTGGTCGTAGCCGACGAAGGCCTCGGCGAACTCGGCGCCGTCGCCCTCGCGCACCGCGTCGTTGATGCGCAACTGCGCCTCCGCGACCCTACGTCGGTGCGACGACGCCGCCCACCACCCGGCCCCCACGTACCCCGAGGTGGCCTCCACCAGCGCGTGCAGCTGGGACGGCAGCTCCCGGCGCTCGGCGGACTGGCAGCCGCCGAGCAGCGCGGCCCAGCACCCGGCCGCGGTGGCGTCGGCCGCCTCGGCGCGGCGCTGCACCTCGCCGGCCTGCCGCGAACTCGTCGCCGCTGACCTGGCGACGCCGACGGTCAGGGGGAGGAACGAGGGGTCCTGCTGGGGGTGCACGGTCTCCGTCCTGTTCAGCTCGCTCGGTCCGGCACGACCGCGTGGATCGCACCGTCGGCGACCCGCACCCGAAGTCGAGTCCCGGGCGGGGCGTCGTCGACGGACCGGACCACTCCGTCCGCGCCGTCCTCGATGCGCTGCACGATCGCGTATCCACGAGCCAGCGTGGCCGCCGGCCCGAGGGTCGTCAAGCGAGATCGGGTCGCGGTCAGCGCGTGCTGCTCGGTGGTCAGCACCGTCGTCATCGCCCGGCGGGCGCGGTCGCGCAGCACCGCCACCTGCTCGGCCCGCTGCTCCAGCGGTCCGAGCGGGTCGGCCAGCACCGGGCGGCTGCGCAGCGCGTCGAGCAGCCGCCGCTCCCGGTCCACCCACCCGTGCAGGGCGCGGCGGGCGCGGTCGCGCAGCTGGTGGATGCGCTGGGTCTCCTCGGCCACGTCCGGCACCACCCGCTTGCCCGCGCCGGTCGGCGTGGAGCAGCGCACGTCCGCGACGTGGTCGACCAGCGGCGAGTCCGGTTCGTGCCCGATGGCGCTGACCACCGGCGTGCGGCAGGCCGCCACCGCCCGGCACAGCGCTTCGTCGGAGAACGGCAGCAGGTCCTCGACGCTGCCGCCGCCGCGGGCCAGTACGATCACGTCGACCTCGGGCATCCGGTCCAGCTCCGCCAGCGCCTCCAGGACCTGCGGCACCGCGGTCGAGCCCTGCACGGCGACGTTGCGGACCTCGAACTGCACGGCCGGCCAGCGCTGCCGCGCGTTGGTCAGCACGTCGTGCTCGGCGGCGGACGCGCGGCCGGTGATCAGCCCGACCCGGTTCGGCAGGAACGGCAGCGGCCGCTTGCGGGCCGGGTCGAACAGGCCCTCGGCGGCGAGCAGCTTGCGGAGCCGTTCGATGCGCGCCAGCAGCTCACCGATGCCGACCGCGCGGATCTCGTCCACCCGCAGGCTCAGCGTGCCGCGGCCCACGTAGAACGTCGGTCGGCCGTGCACCACGACCCGGCTGCCGTCGGTCAGCGGCGGGTCCATCGCGCGGACCGCGGCGGCCGAGGCGGTCAGCGTCAGCGACACGTCGGCGGACGGGTCGCGCAGCTGCAGGAACGCGGTCGCGGCGCCCGGGCGCAGCGAGATCTGGGTGATCTGGCCCTCCACCCAGACCGAGCCGAGCCGGTTGATCCACTCGGCGATCTTGCGCGCGACGGTGCGTACCGGCCACGGCTCCTCGGGGCTCGTCGGGGAAGTCAGCGGCACTCCTCGGACGTCGTCGGGCGGGCGTGCGCCCCGGTGCTGGTGGTCACTGGCCGCGGAGGCGGTCGAGGCGGTTCTGCAGCATGCGCAGGAACTCCGGGCGCCGCTCGTGCTCCTGCTCGTGGGCGAGCAGCTCGACCAGGTCCTCCTCGGTGAACGAGCGGAGCCGGCCGCGCAGCTGGGGCAGGGTGAGCGTCTGGTACTCGGCGACCACCGAGCTCGGCGCCGCCGGCTCGGCCACCGGCTCCACGGGGTCGTCGTCGGAGTCCGGCAAGTCCTCGTCGAAGGTCGCCCAGGCGGGCTGCTCCT
The DNA here is from genome assembly GCF_013410345.1 of Saccharopolyspora hordei. Classification (NCBI taxonomy): domain Bacteria; kingdom Bacillati; phylum Actinomycetota; class Actinomycetes; order Pseudonocardiales; family Pseudonocardiaceae; genus Saccharopolyspora; species Saccharopolyspora hordei. The sequence goes on along the minus strand of NZ_JACCFJ010000001.1, from coordinate 5,689,785 downwards.
CCGGGGTGCGCAGCACGGCGAGCGCCTCGTCGCCCTTGATCGCCAGCTCGGTGATCTGCTGCTGGACCCGCATCGACGCCTGCAGGGCCTGGCTGGCCACGGTGACCGGCAGGCCGAGCAGCGTCGTCGGCAGTCGGCGGGCCTGTTCGACAGCGGTGGCCGCCAACCCGGCGGCGACTCGGACCGGCAGCGGGAACGATGACATGAGCCCAGCCTGCCGCACTTCACCCCGCGAAGCCATCACCTCACCGCACTACTGTGATCAGCCCCGCGCCGAGCGGCCCACCGTGATCTGCGTCGGCTGCGGCGGGCGCGAGGCTGAACGCCGCGGAGGCGGTCCGTACCCTGGGTGGCATGACGACCTCGCCCGAGGCCACGGACCTCGTTGACCAGGACGCCGGGCGGACCAAGCGAGTCCTGCTCGCCAAGCCGCGTGGGTACTGCGCAGGTGTCGACCGCGCGGTGGTCACCGTCGAGAAAGCCCTCGAGACCTACGGCGCACCGATCTACGTGCGCAAGGAGATCGTGCACAACCGCCACGTCGTGGACACGCTGTCCGAGCGCGGCGTGATCTTCGTGGACGAGACCGACGAGGTGCCCGAGGGCGCGATCGTGGTGTTCTCCGCGCACGGCGTGTCCCCGGCGGTGCACGAGGAGGCGGCCAAGCGCAACCTGCGCACCATCGACGCGACCTGCCCGCTGGTGACCAAGGTGCACAAGGAGGTCCACCGGTTCGCCCGCGAGGACTACGACATCCTGCTGATCGGCCACGAGGGCCACGAGGAGGTCGAGGGCACCTCCGGTGAGGCGCCCGAGCGCGTCCAGCTGGTCGACAAGCCCGAGGACGTCGACAAGGTCCAGGTGCGCGACCCCAGCAAGGTGGTGTGGCTGTCGCAGACCACGCTCAGCGTGGACGAGACGATGGAGCGGGTGGAGCAGCTCAAGGAGCGGTTCCCGGAGCTGCAGGCGCCGCCGAGCGACGACATCTGCTACGCCACCTCCAACCGCCAGCAGGCGGTGAAGGCGATGGCGCCGGAGTGCGACCTGGTGATCGTGGTCGGCTCGCAGAACTCCTCGAACTCGAAGCGCCTGGTGGAGGTGGCCCTGCAGGCCGGGGCCTCCGACGCGCACCTGGTGGACTACGCCTCGCAGATCGACGACGCGTGGCTGGACGGTGTCTCCACCGTCGGCGTCACCAGCGGCGCCTCGGTGCCGGACGTGCTGGTCATGCAGGTGCTGGACCACCTGGCCGAGCGCGGCTGGGACCAGGTGGACGAGGTCACCACGGCCAACGAGAAGGTCACCTTCGCGCTGCCGCGCGAGCTGCGCAAGGACCTGGACAGCAACCCGGACAAGCCCCAGGGCGTGCGCTGACCCGACCGGGGGCGTGAGCCCGCACGACGCGAGAGCGACCGGCACCCGCGCTGGGTGCCGGTCGTGCTGTTGCTCAGCCGAAGTCGCGGCGCGGCCGTCGCGGCCGCCGGGGCGGTTCGCCCTGCGGCGGCTCGGCCTGCCGCGGTCGTCCCGGCACCTGCCGCGGGCCGGTGCCCCGCCGCGGCGGCACGGCACGCTCCGGCCGGCCCTCCGCGCCCCGCGGCCGTCCCGCCTCGCCCCGCCGGGGCGCGTCGGCGCGTCGCGGCGCCTCCTCCCGGCGCGCCCGCCCCGGCGCCTGCGCGCGCCCGCGCTCGGGGCGCCCCCGGTCGCCGCGCTCGCGCGTGGGCCGCTCGCCCCGGGCCGGACGCCCCTCGCGGCGCTCCCCACGCTCGTCAGGCCGCTTGCGGTCCCCGGAACCGCGGGACGGGGTGGGGCGGCGGCGCTTCTTGGTGGCCGCGTCGCTGTCGGCGACCTCGGGCCGGTGGTCGGCCTTCTCGGTAACGAACATCCGGACGAGCCCGATTCCCAGGGCGACGACCGTCGCGCCGGCCATGATCGGGAAGCTGCTGATCAGCGGCCGGGCGACCGACAGCGCCTTGCCGGTCGCGCCCGCCCCAGCGGCCGCACCGGACCCGGTGATCAGCACGAGCAGCGGCATGACGACGACCAGGACCAGCGGGGGTTGGACCATAGGGCCGAACACGTTCCGCCGCTTCGCCATCAGCACTGCCAGCACGCAGCCGACGAAGAAGCACGACTTGAACAGGACGTCGGGCTGGTTCCAGATCAGGATGTCCAGCACGGTGCCGATCGCAGTGGGCACTGCGGCCAGCAGCACGGCAACCCAAAGCGGCACTCCTGCCGAGCGGAAGGCCGAGCGCGCCGACCAGGGCGGCGCGCCGTTGCCGGGGGTTGAGGCGCTCTGGCTGTCGCGGATCGCGGTCACGGGTCACAACGGTAACGGTCCAGTACCTCGGCCCGAGAGCCCTCTTGGGCAACTCGCGCTCCGTTCCGCGCCGCGTTCCGGGTGGTTGCGGTCGGTGGTGTCCGGATTGTGATGTTCACGCCGCCGAGCGGCGACCCCTCGCTTGGCCGGGGGTGTGAACCTTGACACAGCTGTCGTGAGCGTTCTAGCGTCCGAGCAATCGTTTTCTCACGTTCCGCGAAACGGCGCGACGGGGGGCCTATGAGCACGGCGCCACCGCTGGTCGAGATGACCGGCATCACCAAGCGCTACGGGGGCGTGCTGGCGTGCGACGGCGTGGACCTGTCGGTCCGGGCCGGGGAGGTGCACGCGCTGCTGGGGGAGAACGGCGCGGGCAAGAGCACCTTGATGAAGGTGCTGTCCGGCGACGTCACCGACCACTCCGGCACGATCGCGATCGAGGGCCGGCCGGTGCAGTTCAGCAAGCCCGCGGACGCCCAGCAGGCCGGGGTGGCGATGATCCACCAGGAGCTCGACCTGGTCCCGGGGCTCAGCGTCGCGGAGAACCTGCACCTCGGGCGCGAGCCGCGCACCAGGTTCGGCGTGGTCGACCGGCGGAAGATGGCCGAGCGCACCCGAGAGCTGCTGCGCCGCACCGGCATCGAGCTGGACCCGCAGCGCCCGGTCGGTGAGCTGCGCGTCGGCGAGCAGCAGCTGGTGACCATCGCCCGCGCGCTGCTGCTGGACGCGAAGGTGCTGATCATGGACGAGCCGACCTCGGCGCTGTCCAGCACCGAGGTGGAGCGGCTGTTCGCGGTGATCGCCGAACTGCGCCGCGCGGGCACCGGGATCGTCTACATCTCGCACCGCATGGACGAGATCGGCCGGGTGGCCGACCGGGCCACCGTGCTGCGCAACGGACGCAAGGTCGCCGAGTTCGACGCCCGGGAGATGACCGCCGAGCAGGCCGCCGAGGCGATGGTGGGCCGGTCGGTGCAGACGATGTTCCGCTCCGGGCGCCGGGAGGTCGGCGAGGTCCTGCTGGAGGTGTCGGGCTTCGCGGTGCGCCCGCGGCGGCCGCGGGTGGGCCGCCGGGAGCCCGCGGGGATCGACCTGACCGTGCGGCGCGGGGAGATCGTCGGGCTCTGCGGACTGCTCGGCTCGGGTCGCACCGAACTGCTCGAATCGCTGTTCGGGGCGGGGTCCTCCGGCACGTGGGAGGGGGAGGTGACCCTCGACGGGCGCCCGGTGCGGCCGCGGGGTCCGCGCCGTGCGCTGCGCGAGGGCATCGCCTTCGTGCCGGAGGACCGCAGGGCGTCCGGACTGGTCCTGGAGCACTCGGTGCTGGCCAACACGGTGCTGTCGGTGCTGGACCGGCTGGGGCCGGTCGGACTGGTCCGCCGCCGCAAGGAGGTGGCCGCCACCGAGCGCAGCGTGCAGCAGCTCAAGGTCAAGCTCGGCCGCGTCCTCGACCCGGTCGGCACCCTGTCGGGCGGCAACCAGCAGAAGGTCGTCTTCAGCCGGATGCTGCTGACCGAGCCCCGGCTGCTGCTGCTCGACGACCCCACCCGCGGCGTGGACATCGGCGCGAAGGCGGAGATCTACCAGCTGCTCGACGAGATCGCCAGGCGCGGCATCGGGGTCCTGCTGGCGTCCTCGGAGCTGCCGGAGCTGGTCGGCGTGTGCGACCGGGTGGTGGTGCTGCGCGGTGGGCGCAGCGTCGCGGAGTTCGACACCGCGGAGGTCGGCGAGGCGGACCTGCTGGCCGCCGCGATGGGCGAGCGGGCCGGCGCCGGTGACGGTGACGGGGCCGAGCCGGCGGTTGGCAGCGAACCGCAGAGCACCGGGGGAGGAGCCAGGTGAGCAACCAGACGGCGGAACGGCCCGCGGCGGCCGCACCGGAGAAGCGGTCCAGCAGGGCGGAGACGCTGTTCCGCTTCCAGAGCTTCTTCGGGCTGGTCGTGGTGTTCGTCGCGGCGGTGGTCTTCTCGCCGCGCGGGGACGAGGGCGAGATCCTCTTCCTGACCAGCGACAACCTGTTCAACATCGTGCGCGCGGTGTCCGAGATCGGGATCATCGCGGTCGGCCTGACCTTCGTGATCCTCATCGGCGGCATCGACCTGTCGGTGGGGTCGGTGCTCGGGTTGGCCGCGGTGGGCTCGGCCGTGCTCATGGTGGAGGACGGCCTCGGCGTGTGGGCCACCGTCGCGCTCGTGCTGGTGGCGGGCATCGTGTTCGGCCTGCTCCAGGGGGCGGCGGTCGCGCTGCTGGGGGTGCAGGCGTTCATCGTCACGCTGGCCGGGCTGCAGATCGCGCGCGGGCTGGCGCGCATGTGGTCCGGCGGCGAGACCGTGCAGATCTCCTACGGTGACGGCCCGGGACAGGCCCCGGTGCTGTTCTCGCTGCTCGGCGAGCGCACGTTCGGCGGTGTGGTGCCGATCCCGGTGCTCGTCTTCGCCGTGGTCGCGGTGGCCGCGATCCTGTTCCTGCGCAGCAGCGCGTACTCCCGGCACCTGTACGCCATCGGCGGCAACGAGAAGGCCGCGCGGCTCTCCGGCGTGCCGGTGAACCGGGTCAAGGTCATCGCGTTCGGCATCGCCGGCTTCTGCGCCGCGCTGGCCGGCATCGTGCACGCCGGGCAGCTCAACGCGGGCAGCCCGAACGACGGCATCGCCTACGAACTGGACGGCATCGCCGCGGTGGTCGTCGGCGGCACCAGCCTCGCCGGTGGCCGCGGCTCGGTCATCGGCACCATCGCCGGCGCCCTGCTGCTCGGCATCCTCAACAACATCCTGAGCCTCAACAGCGTCAACACCGATCTGCAACTGCTCATCAAAGGTCTGGTGATCGTCGCGGCGGCGGCGCTGCAGCGTCTGCGCCCCACGTCGTGAACCAACTCCGGGAGGAAGCACGATGCGCAAGACAATGAGGTCGTTGCTCGCAGCTACGTGCGCCGCGGTCGCGCTCGCCGCCGCCGGGTGCGGCACCACCAGCGAGAACAGCGGGCAGGTGCAGCAGCAGGACCCCACCGCCCACTGCGAGGGACCCGAGGGCAAGTACACCATCGGGATGAGCCAGGCCAACCTCGCCGAGCCGTACCGGGTGCGGATGGACGAGGACATCCGCAAGGCCGCTGAGCAGGTGCCGCAGTTCGAGGTGCAGTTCTCCGACGCCGCCAAGGACAACTCCAAGCAGATCAGCGACGTGGAGAACTTCATCACCAAGCAGGTCGACCTGCTGATGATCTCGCCGAACGAGGCCGCGCCGCTGACCGACGTGGTGCGCAAGGCCTACAACAAGGGCATCCCGGTCATCGTGCTGGACCGCAAGGTCGAGGGTGATGCCTACACGACCTACATCGGCGCGGACAACGTGCAGATCGGGCGCCAGGCCGGCGAGTACTTCAAGAACACGCTGCTGCCGCAGGGCGGCAAGATCGTGCAGATCAAGGGCCTCTCCGGCTCGACCCCGGCGGCGGAGCGCGAGAAGGGCTTCATGGAGGGCATCGCCGGTTCCGGGATCGAGGTCGTGGCCACCGCGGACGGTGAGTGGGAGCGCTCGGTCGGCCAGGAGAAGATGGACGCGCTGCTCAAGGCGCACCCCGACATCCAGGCGGTGTACGCGCAGAACGACCCGATGGCCGAGGGTGCGTACCTGGCGGCCCAGGCGGCCGGGCGCCACGACCTGAAGTTCGTCGGCATCGACGGGCTGCCGATCCCCTCGGGCGGCATCAAGGCCGTCGAGGAGGGGCGCCTGCAGGCCACGAACCTGTACCCGACCGGTGGCAAGGAGGCCGTCGAGGCGGCCAAGAAGCTGCTGATCGACTGCCAGCCGGTGCCGAAGACGCAGACCCTGCAGACCGAGTTGGTCACCCAGGAGAACGCGGCCGAGGTCTACGCCCGGCTGAACGGGAGCTGATCGTCAGGCTCACCCGGTCCGGTCACCGAGCGCGGTGACCGGACCGCCCTCGCACCCGGCCTTCCGGGTGACGCGCGGCGACGCACGCCGTCCGATGTGGATTTCCGCGGTGCCGGACCACCCCCCGGTGGTCCGGCATTCCTGCTGGTACCGGGCAATACACCTGGTTGGTGGTTGTCCGGCGTGATCGCGCCCGGTGACCATCAGGTCGAGTGAATTCGGGTTGCGGATTCACCGACACCGCTCGATTCGTTGGCACGGCTGAGATCTCCTTCCCTACGCTGTCGCGCAACCGCGCGAGTGATCTCCTGCTGTGACACCGAGCGGGAGATCGATCCAGTGGCCGCGCACGATCAATCGGAACCAGCAGCACCACAGTCCACTGCGGACGGTGGGGCGTGGGGAGGGCGAGCACCATGAGAGTCCGCTCAGCAACACCGCGGTCGAGCGCGGGACCCCGTGCCCGCCGGCTCGGCGCCTACCTGGGAGTCGCAGTGCTCGCGGCGGCCGCCGTGGTCGCCGGCGCCGGCGTCGGGTTCGGCTCCGGTCGCGCGCCGGGGCAGGTCCAGGCCGCCACCAAGGGGCCGGTCGGCTGGGACACCTTCCGCGACCTGAGCGCGATGTCGCGGTCCCGCGGCGCCGAGCAGTCGTTGCAGTTCTCCAGCTACGACCGCACCGGCGGCAACAACGACGGCTTCGAGGGCACCTACTCCTGCCTGCGCACCAGCGAGCGCGGCTGCGTCATCGCCGAGCACGAGGGTCCCGGTGAGATCACCTCGATCTGGAGCACCCGCGAGCCCCTCGGTGACGTCTCCGCGACCGGCAACATCGTGGTCGAGCTGGACGGCCGGACCGTGCTGGACGCCCCGTTCATCGACGTCGTCACCGGCAAGCTCGGTGCGCCGTTCGCGTGGCCGCTGGTCGGCGACGCCAACGACACCGCGGGCGGCGTGGTCATCAAGGTGCCGATGCCCTACCGCGAGTCGATGCGGGTCACCGTGGAGAACAACCCGTACTTCTACCACCTGTCCTACCGGGTCTTCCCCGACGCGGACGGGGTGCGGACCTTCGACCCGAACGACCCCGCCACGGACGTGCTGGAGAAGCTGCGCGCGTTCGGCGTGGCCGACCCCAAGGGCGGCCCGAGCGGCGTGCCGGTGCGCCGCGACTTCGACCTGGCCCCCGGCGCCGCCACCACGGTCGCCGAGCTGTCCGGACCGGCCCAGGTCAACCAGCTGCGCGTGAAGCTGCCGCAGGTGGTGGCGGCGCCGCAGGTGGTCGACGACGGCCGCGCGTTCGGCGCGGGCGGCGGCAGCCGGTTCACCATGCGGGTGCACCCGGACAACCAGGGCATCCGGGTGATCCGCCGGTACGACCCGCAGATCGCCGACCAGGTCGGCAGCCTGCACGTCAACGGCCGGCAGGTCGGCGAGTGGCGCAGCGGGGCCGCGACCCCCGGGCTGTGGGGCGTGCAGGTCATCGACGTGCCCGCGGAGGTGACCGCCGGCCGGTCCACGGTGGAGGTGGAGAACCGCTTCCTCTCCTCCTCGCTGGACTTCAACGAGTTCCGCTACGACGTGCACAGCCTGGTCGGCGGCGAGTGGGTCCGCACCGACGTGCTCGACCTCGGGCCGGGGCACCCCGGTGAGGAGTCCGCGCACGGCTACCGCATCGACAACCCGGTCTTCGCCCGCGAGAAGCTGATCGGGCGCTACCCGCACAGCCCGGAGGACGTGGCCGCCTCCGACGCGGTGCTGGACGGGGTGCGGCTGCGCATCACCTTCGACGGGCAGACCACGGTCGACGCGCCGCTCGGCGAGTTCTTCGGCACCGGCCTCGGCGAGTACGACGTGCGCAGCCTGATGAGCTCGGTCGACCCGGGGCTGGACGGCTGGTACACGTCCTGGTGGCCGATGCCGTTCCGCGAGGGCGCCACGGTCGAGCTGGTCAACACCAGCGGCGTGCCGGTGGTCGGGGCGACCGCCGAGGTGACCAGCGCACCGGCCGACCTGCCGCCCGGCACCGGCTACTTCCACGCCACCCACCACCGCGGGAACACGGTGCCCGGCCAGGACTGGAACTTCCTGACCACCGGCGGCTCCGGCACCTTCTACGGCGTCACGCACAGCATGCGCGGGCTGATCCCGCCGGGCGCCCAGACGCGCACCGCCCAGCCGCAGTCCGACCTGGAGTCGCACGTGCTCGAGGTGAACCAGCGCAACTACCTGGAGGGCGACGAGCGGTTCTACGTGGACGGCTCCCGCGAGCCGGCGTGGCACGGGACCGGCACCGAGGACTTCTACGAGTCCGGCTGGTACTTCCGGTTCGGCACCACCTACTCGATGCCGATGGCGGGCAACCCGTCGCACGAGATCGGCGGGGACGGCTGCCGGTACGACTGCACGGGCGGGTACCGCCTGCTCCTCAACGACGCGGTGCCGTTCCGCCACCACCTGGTGGCCGGCATCGAGCACGGGCCGGGCAACGACGAGCCCGGGGACTACGGCTCGACGGCCTACTGGTACGGCGGGAACGTCTCCGGCAGCCTGCTGCCCCTGCCGCCGCTGCCGTCCCAGCCGTCGAGCGTCCCGGCACCGACCCCGTCGGTGACGCCGCCGACCTCCTCGGCGGTCCCGACCCGGCCCTCGCGGCCGACGACGACGGCCCCGCACACCACGGGCCAGGACGACGGGGACTTCCTCGACCTCGGGCACGTGGTGGAGGACGTCCTCGGCGCGGACGACGACTGACGGGCCGAGCGCGACGGGCCGCCCCGGGGTGGGTGGCCCGTCGCTTCAGGCCTGCTGCCGGGTGCTGCTGGCGCGGGCGACCAGGTGCGCGGAGAGGGTCTTCGTGGTCGCCTCCGCGCGCTCGCCGCTGATCCGGCCGAGCAGCAGCTGGGCCGCGACCGCGCCGACGTCGTAGGCGGGCTGGGCGACCACGGTCAGCGGCGGGTCGAGCAGGGTCGCCCAGGGCGCGTCGTCGAAGGCCACCACGCCGACGTCCCGGCCGGGGCGCAGGCCGAGCTCGGCGCAGGTCTCCAGCACCCCGACCGCCATCATGTTGTTCGCGACCAGCACCGCGTCCGGGCGGTCCGGCGCGGTCAGCAGCGAGTGCGCCGCCTGCTTCGCCCCGGCCGCCTTGAACTCGGACCGCCGCACCAGCTCCTCGCTCACCGGCAACCCGGTCGCCTCGACGCCGTCGCGGTAGCCCGCGAGGCGGTCGTCGGCGGTGCGCACGCCGCTCGGGCCGGTGAGGCAGCCGACCCGCCGGTACCCCTGGTCGGCGAAGTGCTGGACGGCTTCGGCGGCCGCCAGCCGGCTGTCCACGAGCACGGTGTCGCTCGTGGTGTTCGGCAGCGGGCGGTCCACCGCCACGACCGGGGTGGCGTGCCGGTCGAGCAGCTCGACGCTCTCGCTGTCGCCGGTGGGGGAGAGCAGCACCCCGGCGACGCGCTCCTGGAGGGCGACGTCGATGTACTCGCGCTCCTTCTCCGGCTCGTCGTCGGAGTTGCACAGCACCACCGAGTACCCCGCCGCGTGCGCCACGTCCTCCACGCCGCGGGCGATCGCGGTGAAGAACGGGTTCTCCACGTCCGCGATGATCAGGGCCAGCACCGCGGTCTCCTGCTTGCGCAGGTTGCGGGCCGGTCCGTTGGGCCGGTAGCCGAGCTCGGCGGCCGCGGCGAACACCCGAGCGGCCAGCGCGGGGTCGACCGTGCTCTTGCCGTTGAGCGCACGGGAGACCGTCGCGGTGGACACCCCGGCGCGGGTCGCCACATCACTGATCGTCGCCACGGTTCCTCCTCGTGCCCTCTTCCCGAGTGATGGCGCGCTGCCCGCCTTGACAGCCCGTGTCCTGCCAGAATAGCGTCCGAGAAAACGATTGCTCGCCGGTCTTGTCGGTATTCGGACGTCGTCCCGTCGGGCACCCCCGCGAGGGGCCCGCCGGGTGGTGCCGGCGGCGCCTCCTCGTCGCCGGTCCCGCGCAGTCAACGCCGCCTGCTCACTTGGAGGGAACCGTGGCCCGCATCGGTGTCGTCACCATCTCCGACGGTCGTGATCACGTCCACGCCCGCAACGCCGACTTCATCCGGTCCAAACAGGACGGTCTGGTTCGGACGCTGCGCGCGGCCGGGCACGAAGTGGTGGTCGGCGAGAAGCTGGTGGCCACCAACGCGCTGGCCACCTCGGTGGCCCGCAAGGTCGCCGCGGCCGATGTGGACGTGACCGTCTTCTACTACACGGTCTGGGCCTTCCCGCACTTCACGATGCTCGCCGCGGACGCCACCCGGAGCCCGTTGGTGCTGGTGGCCAGCACCGACCCGACCGAGCCGGGGCTGGTCGGCATGCTCGCGGCCGGTGGCGCGCTGGACCAGATCGGCCGGAAGCACACCCGGGCGTGGGGCGCGCCGGACGACGCCGAGCTGGCCGAGCAGATCGGCGTGCAGGCCACGGCGGCGGCCGCGGTGAAGTCGCTGCACGGGTCGACCTTCGGCCGGTTCGGCGGGCGGCCGATGGGCATGAACACCGCGGTGGCCAACACCGACGAGTGGATGCGCAAGTTCGGCATCGACGTCGAGGAGATCGACCAGTACGAGCTGGTGCTGCGCGCGGAGAAGGCCGACCAGGCGGAGGCGCGCAAGGCCCGCGAGTGGATCGAGCAGCACGCCGCCGGGGTGCACTACGACGGCACGAAGCTCACCCCGGAACTGCTGGAGCGGCAGCTGCGCTCCTACCTGGCGGTGCGGGACATCATCGCCGAGCGGAACCTGGACTTCTCCGGGATCAAGGCGCAGCCGGAGCTGACCGAGAACTTCGCGACGATGGACGTCACCGAGGCGTTCCTCAACGACCCCTACGACTGGAACGGCCCGAAGGAGCCGCACGTCTGCGCCACCGAGGCGGACATGGACGGCGCGCTGACCATGCAGCTGTTCAAGGCGGTCTCCGGCACGCCGGTGCTGTTCGCCGACGTGCGCCACTACCACGCCGACCGCGACATCTGGGACCTGTGCAACTCGGGCCAGCACGCCACCTGGTACGCCGCGCGCAGCGACGACCCGGCGGAGAACCTGTCCAAGGTCAACTTCTACCCGGAGGTGTTCTTCTTCCCGGCCGGTGGCGCGTCGGTGCAGCACATCGCGGCGCCGGGGCAGATGACGCTGGGCCGGTTGACCCGCGAGGACGGCGAGTACCGGCTGCAGCTGATGCTGGGCGAGTTCGAGAGCTACGACGACGAGACCAACAAGGCGCTGGTCGACCAGTCGACGCCGGAGTGGCCGCACGCCTTCGCCCGGCTGGACGCGCCGGGTGAGCTGTTCCTGTCCAAGTTCGGCGCCAACCACATCCACGCGATCCCGGGGGACCACCGCCCGGCGCTGCGCGCCGTGGCCGAGCAGCTCGGCGTGCGCCTCGACGAGTGGACCAGGGGCTGACACGACGCCTGCGAGCGGTTTTGATGGACGTCGCGGACCTCCGGCGTGTCGGGCCCCGACGCGCCGGGTCCCGCGCACAACACGCGGTCCCCAGGGAAACCGGACCCCTGGTTCCCACCGGGATCGCGGACCGCACTGCCGCGGGGTGCGGTGGGGACCGAGCAGTCGAGCTGTGGAGGAGCGGGTCAGGTGGCCGAGAAGGTGTTGCTCGGGATCGACATCGGCACGGCTAGTTCGAAGGGGGTCCTGGTCGGCACCGACGGGCGGGTCCTGGCCCGGGCGAGCCGCCAGCACGAGACGTCCTACCCGCACCCGGGCTGGGTCGAGCACGACCCCGAAGCGGTGTGGTGGGACGACTTCCTGACGCTGGCGCGGGAACTCGTCCCGGCCGCCGACGGCCGGGAGATCGCCGGCCTGGGGGTCAGCGGCATCGGCCCGGTGCTGCTGCCCGCGGACGGTGACGGCAAGCCGCTGCGCCCGGCGATCCTCTACGGCGTCGACACCCGCGCGACCGAGGAGATCGCCGAGCTGACCGAGGAGCTCGGCGCCGACGAGATCCTCCGCCGGGGCGGTTCCGCGCTGTCCAGCCAGGCGGTGGGGCCGAAGGTCCGGTGGCTGGCCAAGCACGAGCCGGACGTCTACCGGCGCACCGAGATGCTGCTGATGTGCAGCTCGTACCTGGTGCACCGGCTCACCGGCCGCTACGTGCTCGACCACCACTCGGCCAGCCAGTGCGACCCGCTCTACGACCTGCAGTCCCGCACCTGGTCGGCGGACTGGGCGCAGCGCGTGGCGCCGGACCTGCCGCTGCCGGAGCTGGCCTGGCCCACCGAGGTCGTCGGGCACGTCACCGCGCAGGCCGCGGCCGAGACCGGCCTGCCGGAGGGGCTCCCGGTCACCGCGGGCACCGTGGACGCCTGGGCCGAGGCCACCAGCGTGGGCGTGCGCCAGCCCGGCGACACGATGCTCATGTACGGCACCACGATGTTCTTCGTCCAGGTGCTCGACGAGGTGCGACCGCACCCGGCGCTGTGGGGCACCTGCGGCGCGTTCCCCGACACCTACACGCTCGCCGCGGGCATGGCGACCTCCGGCGCGGTCACCCAGTGGCTGCGGAACCTGGTCGACGGCGAGTACGCCGACCTGGTCGAGCAGGCCTCCGCGGTGCCGGCGGGCAGCCGCGGCCTCCTGCTGCTGCCGTACTTCGCGGGGGAACGGACGCCGATCTTCGACCCGGACGCGCGTGGCTTCCTGGCCGGGCTGACCCTGGAGCACGGGCGCGCCGAGCTGTACCGGGCGGCGCTGGAGGGCATCGGCTACGGGGTCCGGCACAACCTGGAGGCGATGGGCGAGGCCGGCGGCACGGCCGGGCGGCTGGTCGCGGTCGGCGGCGGCACCCAGGGCGGGTTGTGGACGCAGATCGTCTCCGACATCACCGGGCAGGAGCAGCAGCTGCCGGGCGAGACCATCGGCGCGGCCTACGGTGACGCGCTGCTCGCCGGGGTGGGCACCGGCACCGCGGTCGACCCGGACAGCTGGAACCCGGTGGTGCGCACCGTTCGGCCGAACCCGGAGCACACGGAGCGTTACAACGCCTTCTACCGGCACTACCGGGACCTCTACGACTCCACGGTCCGGATCGCACACTTCCTGGCAGGTGAGCAGCGCGCCGCCGACGAGCGCGGCTGAAACCGCGGTGGGCGGACACCTGATCTTGTTAAGCTCATGCACCCGAGTGAGCGTTGACGAGATCGGGGAGGCTCGGGGCGGATGTCAGTCACGCGGCGTGTTCTCGCGGCCTGCGTCGCCCTGACGGCCCTGGTCGCCGCGGGCTGCTCGCGCGTGTCGGACGCCGACGAAGCCCCGCAGGTCGAGACGGCGGAGCGCGACCTCGGCGCGGCCCAGGTGGTGCGCGACCAGGTCTACGCCGAGCACGACACCGGCGCCCTGGAGCTGGACCTGTTCCTGCCCGCCCCGCAGCCGGACCCGGTCCCGCTGGTGGTCTACGTGCACGGCGGCGGCTGGGACGCCGGGGTGCGCACCCTCGACGCGGACCTCGGCGCCCTCGAGGCGCTGACCGCGGAGCGGCTGCTGGACCGTGGCTACGCGGTGGCCACCGTGGACTACCGGTTGAGCGGGGTGGCGCGGGCACCGGCGCAGGTCATCGACGTCGCCGACGCGGTGCGCTGGTTGCAGCAGCACGGCGGGCAGTGGGGGCTGGACGCGAACCGGGTCGCGCTCTGGGGTGCCTCGGCCGGCGGGCACCTGGTGTCGCAGCTCGGCGCGGTGGCCGGTGACCCGAGCAAGCCGGGCGGCGGGCTGACCGGGATCCGCGCGGTGGTGAGCTGGTTCGGCCCGACGGACATGACCGCCGAGGCGCAGCGCGCGCACCCGCACATGCAGGAGTACGCGCGCCGGGTGGTCGGCCAGCTGCTCGGCTGCATGCCGGTGGACTGCCCGGAACAGGCCGAGGCGAACAGCCCGGTCCGCAACCTCTCCGGCGACGAGCCGCCGTTCTTGATCCAGCAGGGCACCGCGGACTCGCTGGTGCCGCTGGAGCAGCCCCTCGACTTCGCGGCGGAGCTGCGGCGGCTCGGCGTGACCGTGGAGATGCACCCCTACGAGGGGCTGGACCACGGCTTCGGTCGCGGCCCGCACGCCGCGCTCATCGTCGACACCGTCGCGGCCTTCGTGGAGACCCACGTCTGACCGGGCTCACTCCGCCGGCGGCGTCCCGTTGACCAGCGCATCCTCGGTGCGGCGCACCGCCTCGACGCTGCCGGAGCCGGCCGCTTCCGCCAGCGGCTGCACCGCGCTGCGGAAGGACTCCAGCGCGTCGAGCTCGCGGCGGCGGGCGGAGACGAAGCGCTGCAGGTGGGTGCTGGAGAGGTTCACCGCCTCCACCGCGCTGTTCGCGGCCCGCTGGGCGCGGACCGCCTGGGCGCGCACCTGCTCGATGTCCTCGGCGATGGTGCGCTCCGTCGCGGCGAACACCGCCGCCGAGGCCAGCACCGCGAAACCCGTTGGCCCGCACAGGAAGACCCGCTTGTCCAGCAGCCAGCCCAGCAGCTGCGGGTCGGTGTCCAGGGCGGCGACCACCGCCGCGTCCGACGGCACGAACATGATCGTTCCGTAGATCGCGTCGGCCCACTTCTGGTAGCCCTTGCCCGCGAGCTCGGTGGCGCGGGAGCGGATGTTGCGCACGTGGACCCGCAGCGCGTCGCGGCGTTCCTCGGGGTCGTCGGTCTCCACCGCCTCGGCCCACACCGCCAGGCTCGCCTTCGCGTCGACCGGGACCTGCCGGCCGCCGCCGACCAGGAGCACCATGTCCGGTCGCGCCGCGCCCCCGCCGGCGAGGTCGGTCTGCAGGGTGAAGTGGACGCCCTCGCGCAGCCCCAGCGACCGCGCCGTCTCGACCAGCACCTGCTCGCCGAGCTCGCCGCGGCCGGTGATGGACGCGAACGCCACCTCGTACCGGCGCAGCGCCGCCTGCTGCTCGGCGCTGCGGGCGCGCTCGGCCTCGACCATGCGCAGCGCCTCGTCGGCGCGGCGCGCGCTGTCGGTGTACAGCCGCCAGATCAGCGCCAGCGCCGCCGCGAACAACAGCGCCATCACGACGACGACGGTGATCAGGACGCCAGTACCCACACGAGCTCCGTCCGGTAGTAGCCGCTGCGATCCCATGATGGCGGCTCCGGCCGACAAGATCACGCACCACCGCGCGAGCCGTCCGTGACCTCTGGTGATCGCGCGATCACGCGACGGGACGCACGTGCCCGACACGCCGACGCGATGTGGGGGGGTGGGCCGGGATCCGGGCGGGCGTCGATAACTTGAGGCCCATGCGGGTACTGCACACCTCCGACTGGCACGTGGGGCGGACGTTCCACGGGCGCGACCTGCTCGGGGACCAGGAGGCCGTGCTGAGCGGGCTGGCCGACCTGGTCGTCGACGAGCGGGTCGACGTCGTCGTGGTCGCCGGCGACCTCTACGACCGCGCCGTGCCGTCGGGGGAGGCGGTGCAGACCTGCGTGCGGGTGCTGGCGCGGATCCGCGAGGCGGGCGCCCAGCTCGTGGTGACCTCCGGCAACCACGACTCGGCCGCGCGGGTGGGCGCGTTCGCAGAGTTCGCCGCGGCCGGTGGCCTGCACCTGCGCACCCAGGTGGCCACGCTGCACGTGCCGGTGGAGCTCACCGACGAGCACGGACCGGTCGCCGTCTACGGCATCCCGTACCTGGAGCCGGACCCGGCGCGGCGCGCGCTGCAGGACTGCCCGGACGTGCCGGGCGCCAGCGCCGAGATCGGGTCCCGCGGGCACACCGCGGTGCTCACCGAAGCGATGAACCGGGTGCGCGCCGACCTCGCGGCCCGGCCCGCCGGCACGCGGTCGGTGGTGCTGGCGCACGCCTTCGTCACCGGGGGCGACAGCAGCGACTCGGAGCGCACCATCGCCGTCGGCGGCGTGGAGCAGGTGCCGGGCTCGGTCTTCGACGGCGTGGACTACGTCGCGCTCGGGCACCTGCACGGTCCGCAGCGGCTCGCCGAGCACCTGCGGTACTCCGGGAGCCCGCTGCCGTACTCGTTCTCCGAGGCGTCGCACCGCAAGTCGGTGTGGCTGGTGGACCTCGACGCCGACGGCCTCGCCAGGGTCGAGCGCCGGGAACTGCCGGTGCCGCGCCGCTTGGCCACCGTGCAGGGCGAGCTGGAGGAGCTGCTCGCCGCGCCCGAGCACGCCGACCTGGAGGACTGCTACCTGTCGGTGACGCTGACCGACGAGGTCCGCCCGCTGGAGCCGATGCGCCGGCTCCAGCAGCGGTTCCCGCACGCGGTGCACCTGGAGTGGAAGCCGGCCAGCGGCCGCGCCACCGCCCCGCTGCGCTACGCCGAGATCGTGCGCGGCCGCGACGACCGCGCGCTGGCCGAGCAGTTCGTGGCGGACTGCCGCGGCTCGGCCCCCACCGAGTCCGAGCGCGCGCTGCTCGGCGAGGCGCTGCGCGCGGTCGCGGCCGCGGAGGGCACGCGATGAGACTGCACAGCCTGGAAGTCACCGCCTTCGGTCCGTACCGGGACCGCCAGGTCGTCGACTTCGACCGGCTCGGCGCCGACGGCCTGTTCCTGCTGCACGGCGACACCGGCGCGGGCAAGACGACGCTGCTGGACGCGGTCGCCTTCGCCCTCTACGGCTCGGTGCCGGGCGCGCGCGGCCAGGTCAAGCGGCTCCGCTGCGACACCGCCGCGCCCGACGTGCCGACCACGGTGGTGCTGGAGCTGACGATCCAGGGCCAGCGCCTGCGGCTGGAGCGCAGCCCCGAGTACGAGCGGCCGAAGAAGCGGGGCGAGGGCTTCACCACGCAACCCGCGAAGGCCTCGCTGACCTGGGTGGACGGTGCGCCGACCGAGCACCCGCCGGAAGGGCTGACCCGCATCGACGAGGTCGGCCGCACGGTGCAGCGGCTGCTCGGCATGACCGTGGACCAGTTCTTCCAGGTGGTCATGCTGCCGCAGGGCGAGTTCGCGCGGTTCCTGCGGGCGGACACCGCCGAGCGGGAGCAGCTGCTGGAGAAGCTGTTCGGCACCCAGCGGTTCGGCGAGGTCGAGCGCTGGTTCGTGGAGCGCCGCCGGGAGCGCGGCCGTGAGGTCGAGGCGCAGAGCCAGCACGTGCGCGAACTGCTCGCGCGCGTCTCGCAGGTCTCCGGTGCCGCCCGCGAGTCCGATGTGGACGACCAGAGCTGGCTGGAGGACGTGGAGAAGAACGCGCTGCGCGACCTGGAGGCCGCGCGCGCCGAGCAGTCCCGGCTGCGCCGCGAGCGGGAGGCGGCGGACGCGGCGCTGGCCGAGCGCCGCGAGCTGGCGGACAAGGTGCGCCGGGTCCGCGACGCGCACGCCACGCTCGCCGAGATCGCCGAGCGGCAGGCCGAGCACGACGCGTGGCGCGCGGAGCGGGACGCGGCGCACCGCGCGGTCCCGGTCCTGGCGGCCAACCGGGCGGTGCTGCGGGCCGAGCAGGAGTGCGAGCGGACCAGCGCCGAGGTCGCGGCCGCCGCGCAGCGGTGCGGACTGGACGCGGCGACACCGGTGGCCGAGCTGCGGTCCCTGGCCGGGGCGGAGCGCGAGGCAGCCGGCGCCCTCGCGCACCTGGTCCCCGAGGCGCAGCAGCAGGAGACCGACCAGCGGCGGGTCGCCGAGCTGGCCGAGCGGATCGCGCGCGACGAGCAGCGCGAAGCCGAGCTGCGGCAGCAGCAGGAGGCCCTGCCGGAGCGCATCACGGCCGCCCGGCAGCAGGTCGACGACGCCAAGCACGCGGAGGCCCGGCTGGAGGGCGTGCAGGCCCGGGAGGCCGAGGTCGCCGCACTGCTGGACACCGCGCGCGCCCTGCCCGCCGCGCAGCAGGCCCTCACCACGGCGACCGCGGAGGCGCAGCGGGCGGTCGACGCCCACCAGCGGGCCCGCGACGTGCTCCAGGACCTGCGGGCCCGGCGGCTCGCCGGCATGGCCGCCGAACTCGCGACCCGGCTGCAGACCGGCGAGCCCTGCCCGGTGTGCGGCTCCGCCGAGCACCCCGCACCGGCCGAGGCGGTCGAGGAGCTGGTGCGTGCCGAGGACGAGGAGGAGGCCCAGCGCGCGGAGCAGCGCGCCCACGCGGTGCGCGAGGAGGCCGCGGTGGCCGCGCAGCGGGCGCAGCAGGAGGTCGACGGCCTGCGGGAGCGCCTCGGCGACCGGACCGAGGACGGGCTCGCCGCCGAGCTGGCGGAGCTGCGCGCCGAGCGCGAGGCGCTGCGCAGCGCGGCCGAGCAGCTGCCGCAGCGCACCGCGCAGCTGGCGGAGCTCGAGGCCTCCACGGAGCGCTTGGCCGACCAGCTGACCCGGCTGCGCACCGACCTCGCGGCCGCGCGGAGCGAGCACGCCGCGCTGGTGTCCGCGGTGCAGGAGCGGGAGGCGCGGTTGCGCGAGGGCCGCGGCGAGTTCCCCAGCATCGAGGAGCGTCGCGCCCACCTGCTCGACACCGCGGCGCGGATCGAGGAGCTCGTCGCCGCCCGGACCGCCCGCGACGACGCCGAACGCCGCCTGGCCGAGCACCGGGAGGCGCTCACCGAGGCCGCCACCACCGCGGGGTTCGACAGCCCGGCCGCCGCGCTGGCCGCCGAGCGGAGCGAGGAGCGGATCGCCGAGCTCACCGAGGCCCTGGCCGAGGTCGAGGAGCGTGCCGCGGGTGCCCGCGCCGCGCTGGCCGGCCCGGAGCTCGCCGGCATCGACCCGTCCACCGAGGTCGGTCTGGAGCAGGCCACCGAGGCGGCCACCGTCGCCCGGGAAGCCGCGGAGCGCGCGACCGCGCTGGCGCACCGCGCCGAGCAGCGGCAGCGCGACATCGCCGAGCTCGGCGAGCGCCTGCGCCAGGCGTGGGCGGAGCTCGGCCCGGCGCTGGCCGAGCACGCCGAGCTGGAGGCCCTGGCGGACGTGGTCAACGGGCGCGGCCAGAACGCGCGGAGGATGTCGCTGCGCTCCTACGTGCTGGCCGCGCGGCTGGAGGAGGTGGCCGTCGCGGCGACGCGGCGGTTGCAGCGGATGAGCGGCGGCCGCTACTCCTTCGTGCACTCCGACGCGGCCGGGGCGCGCGGGACCCGGGGCGGGCTCGGGCTCGACGTGCTCGACGACTACTCCGGCAAGGTCCGCCCGGCCAAGACGTTGTCCGGCGGCGAGTCGTTCCTGGCCTCGTTGTCGCTCGCGCTCGGCCTCGCCGACGTGGTGGCCGGCGAGACCGGTGGGGCGCTGCTGGACACGCTGTTCATCGACGAGGGCTTCGGCACCCTCGACGCGGACACCCTGGACCTGGTGATGGACACCCTCGACGAGCTCCGGGCCGGGGGCCGCGTGGTCGGCCTGGTCTCGCACGTCGAGGAGATGCGCCAGCGCATCGGCGTCCGCCTCCGGGTCCGCAAGTCCCGCGACGGCTCCACCCTCGAGCTGCAGACCTGACTCAGGCCGCGGCGGCCTCGTGGTCGAGCAGCCAGCGCTTGACCGGCAGGCCCCAGCGGAAGCCGCCGAGCGTGCCGTCGCTGCGCAACACCCGGTGGCACGGGACGAACAGCGCCGCCGCGTTGCGGGAGCAGGCCGCGGCGGCGGCGCGGACCGCCTGCGGGCGACCGGCGAGCGCGGCGTACTCGGTGTAGGTCACCGGCTCCCCGGGCGGGACCTTGCGCAGCACGTCCCAGGCGTGCTCCCGGAACGGGCCGGAGACCTGGTGCACCGGCACCCCGTCCACGGCGTGCAGGTCGCCGTCGTGGTAAGCGCGGACCGCCCGCGTCACCGGGCCGAGGTCGGTCGCCTCGACCGGGTCCGCGGTGCGCAGTTCCGGGGCGATCAGCGGCAGCAGTTCGTCCAGCCGCGCGGTCCAGCCGGAGGCGAGCACGGCACCAGCGGTGTCCACCACCGCCGTGAACGGCCCGACAGCCGTGTCCACAGTAGACCACTTCATCGCGGTTGCCTCTCTTCGTCGTGGTCAGGACGCCCGCTGCAGCCGCGGTGGTGCGGCTGCCGCAGCTTCCCACAGCAGCACGCCGGCGTAGGAGCGCCACGGGCTCCACCGCCGCGCGTGCTCCTCGAGCGCCGCGGGGTCGTCCGGGAGTCCGAGGGCCTCGGCGCCGCGGCGCAGCGCGAGGTCCCCGATGAGCAGCACGTCCGGCGATCCCAGGACGCGCATGGCGACGTAGCTCGCCGTCCACGGGCCGATCCCGCGGACCTCCTGCAGGTCGCGCCGCAGCTCCGCCTCGTCGCGGCCGGGGTGCAGCGCGAGCCGTCCCCCGGCGACCGCGGTGGCGACGTCGCGGACGGTCTCGGCGCGTCGCCGCGGACCGGGCAGCACCTCCAGCGCCCGCTCCGCGAGCACCTCAGGCGTGGGGAACAGCCTCGTCACCGTGCCGTGCGGGTGCGGGAGGGGTTCGCCGAGCGCGGTGACCAGCCGTTTGGTGGTCCGGCGCGCGGAGGCGACCGAGACCTGTTGGCCGAGCACCGCGCGGACCAGGACCTCCCACCCGTCCACGCTGCCGGGCAGCCGCACCCCCGGAGTGCGCTCGGCGGTGGCGCGCAACGCCGGGTCGGCGCCGAGCACGTCGCGCACCGCGACCGGGTCGGCGTCGAGGTCGAGCAGGCGGCGCAGGCGGGACACCGCGCTGCCGAGGTCGCGCAGGTCGGTCAGCCGCAGCGTGCAGGCGACGTGCTCGTCCTGCGGCCGCAGCGTGGCGACCCCGGTGCCGTGCGGCAGCCGCAGCGCGCGGGTGTAGTGGTCGGGTCCCGCGTCCTCCAGGCCGGTCAGGGCGCGCTGCCCGAGGAAGCGCAGCACGCCCGCGGTGTCGCACGGGGCGCGGAACGGCAGCCGCAGCTGCACGGTGCCCGCCCCGCTCGGCACGGCGTCCTTGCGCTGCGCGCGAGCGCGCAGCGCGGTCGGCGTGGTGCCGAAGACCTCGCGCATGGTGTCGTTGAACTGGCGCAGGCTGGAGAAGCCGGCGGCGAAGGCGACGTCGCTGAACGGGATCGCGGTCGTCTCGACCAGGGTTCGCGCCGAGTGCGCGCGGTGCGCGCGGGCGAGACCGAGCGGCCCGGCGCCGAGCTCGGCGGTGAGCACCCTGGTGAGGTGCCGCTCCGAGTAGCCGAGCTGGGCGGCCAGCCCGCGCACCCCGCAGCGGTCCACCACGCCGTCGCTGATCAGCCGCATCGCCCGACCGGCGAGATCGGCGCGCAGGTTCCACTCCGGGGAGCCGGGCACGGCGTCCGGCAGGCACCGGCGGCACGCCCGGTAGCCCGCGGCCTGCGCCGCGGCGGCCGTCGGGAAGAACTCGCTGTTGGTGCGCTTCGGGGTGCGCGCCGGGCAGGAGGGACGGCAGTAGATGCCGGTCGAGCGGACGGCGTGGACGAACCAGCCGTCGAACCGCGCGTCGCGCGAGGCCACCGCTCGGAAGGCTTCCTCGGTTCCCACCAACACGCCTCCGAGCCTGCCACCCGCAGGGGCCGGTCACTAGCGGGAAACGGACATGGCCGTCGTCGGGCGGTCAGCAGGGCGACGACGAGCACCAGGGCGACCAGCAGGAGGACGGCGAAGACGACTGAGCCGGCGGGACGGTGGCGCGGGCCACCGTCACCGCCCACCGGGGCCGAGGTGGGTGCGGGCCAGCGCCTAGACTCACGGAGCGTGAGCCTCACCCTCGGAATCGTCGGGCTGCCCAACGTCGGCAAGTCCACCCTGTTCAACGCGCTGACCAGCAACGACGCCCTCGCGGCGAACTACCCGTTCGCCACCATCGAGCCGAACGTCGGTGTCGTGCCGCTGCCGGACGAGCGGCTGGACAAGCTCGCCGAGATCTTCGGGTCGGCCAAGACGGTGCCCGCCACGGTCTCGTTCGTGGACATCGCGGGCCTGGTCAAGGGCGCTTCGGAGGGGCAGGGCCTGGGCAACAAGTTCCTCGCCAACATCCGCGAGGCGGACGCGATCTGCCAGGTCATCCGCGTCTTCGACGACCCCGACGTGGTGCACGTCGACGGCCGGGTGGACCCGTCCAGCGACATCGAGACGATCAACACCGAGCTCATCCTCGCCGACCTGCAGACCCTGGAGAAGGCGCTGCCGCGGCTGGAGAAAGAAGCCCGGACCCACAAGGACAAGCGCCCGGCCCTCGAGGTGGCGCAGCAGGCCAAGGAGGTCCTCGACTCCGGCACGACGCTGTTCGCGGCGGGCCTGGGCAAGGACACCCCGGAGCTGCGCGAGCTGAACCTGCTCACCACCAAGCCGTTCCTCTACGTGTTCAACGCCGACGAGGGCGTGCTGGCCGACGAGGTCAAGCAGAACGAGCTGCGCGAGCTGGTCGCTCCCGCGGACGCGGTGTTCCTGGACGCCAAGGTCGAGGCGGAGCTCAAGGAGCTCGACGAGGAGTCCCAGCGCGAGCTGCTGGAGTCGATCGGCCAGGCCGAACCGGGCCTGCACGCGCTTGCCCGCGCCGGCTTCCACACCCTGGGCCTGCAGACCTACCTGACGGCCGGGCCGAAGGAGGCGCGCGCCTGGACGATCCGCCGCGGCTGGACGGCCCCGCAGGCGGCCGGCGTGATCCACACCGACTTCGAGCGCGGCTTCATCAAGGCCGAGATCGTCTCCTACGAGGACCTCATCGCCGCGGGTTCCATGGCGGAGGCCAAGGCCGCCGGCAAGGTCCGCATGGAGGGCAAGGACTACGTCATGGCCGACGGGGACGTCGTGGAGTTCCGCTTCAACGTCTGATCGGAGCTCGGCCCCGCTCTCCTGAGTCCCCTCCGCCGGTCGGTTTCCGCTGAGCGCGCGGCGTCCAGCCGCAAGCGCGTGCGCATTGTGCCCGAGGGCCCGATGACCGGGCGGGGGCGGGTAGGCTGCGGGCGAGATCAGCCGTCCAGTGGGGTGATGCGCGATGCCCGCCGAGCCTCCGCCGCGGTTCCCCTGGCTGTGGTTGGTGCCGAGCCTGGTGCTCCTGGTCGCCATGGGCGCGTGGGGAGCGGTGCGGTACCCGCAGCTGCCCGAGTCGATCCCCCAGCACATCGGGCTGGGCGGGGTCGATGCGTGGACGAGCAAGAGCATCGGTTCCGCCTTCCTCCCGGTGTTCCTCCACCTGGGCCTCACGGTGCTGTTCGCCGGCATCGCGTTCGGCGTCGTGCGGACCGCCCCGGAGGAGGAACTCCCCTCCGACCGTCCGCCCAGCGCGATCAAGCGCCCCGCCACTCGGGCCTCGGCCGCGCGGCTCGCCAAGGCGGTCCTGGCGTGCACCGCCGGGCTGGGCGTGGGGCTGCTGCCGCTGTGCGCGGTGCAGTGGCGCACCGCTCCGAGCTCCGAGACGCCGTGGTGGTTGCTCCCCCTCGTGCTCGTGTGCTTCTTCGGCGCGCTGGTGCCGTTGATCGTCGCCGCGCAGCGGGACCGGGTGGAGAAGCGGGTGCGCGCGAGTCGGTGACCGCACGGTCAGTCCCGGGATCGTTCTTGAGCCGCCGGGAAGGGGATCCGGCGGAGTTCGTTGGCGCCCCGGGTGGTGCAGCGCGCCGGTCGTCTCGTTCTGGCCGCGTGATCGAGTCGCTCGGTACGCTCGACGCATGGCCGAACACGCGATCGTGGTGACCACAACGGACAGTGAGGACAAGGCGCGCGAGCTGGCGTCGAGCGTGATCAACGCGAAGCTCGGGGCCTGCGCGCAGATCGTTCCCATCACCAGCGTCTACCGCTGGGAGGGGAAGGTCGAGACGGACCCGGAATGGCGAGTTGAGATCAAGACGGCCGCGGACCGGGTGGCCGATCTGACCGACCACCTGAAGAAGATCCACACCTACGACGTGCCGGAGATCGTTGCCACCCCGATCGAGGGTGGCTCGGCCGAGTACCTGTCGTGGGTGGTGGACGAAACCCGTAGCTAGGTCTTCTGGAGCAGGTTCTCAGTCAACCGCTCGCGGGTCTTCGCACCGCTTCCACGTCCGTGGGCAGGCAGGAGTTCCACGACCTCCCACAGCCGGTCCAGGGCAAGGCGAGGCTGCCGAGACGCGACGGCGTGAAGAACGCGGTCCAGGGCCGTTCGGTCTCCGGCGAGGCGTGGTCGAAGACGCTCATCGCACGGTCCAGCGCTCGAAGTGCCCGCGCATCCCCGCCTTGGGCGTACTCCTCCGCGAGTCGGCCGAGGACCCATGCCTGCGTCGCCGGTGCGGAGCCTCGCACACGTTCGGCCGCGTCGTTGAGCTCGTTGATCGCTTCCGCGGTGTTGCCCTGGTTGCTGACCAGGTACGACCAGTACGTGAGAACGCAGGCCGCCAGCGGGCCGTCACCGGCTTCCTTCGCGTTGTCGAGTGCTGACTGGTAGAGGCGCAGGGCGTCTCGGTGCCGGCCGAGGTCGAACAGCGTCCAGCCGGCAAGGGCCTCGGTCTCTCCGATGGCCGTGACCAGGCGTCGCCTGAGCGATTCGTTCGCGGTCGTGTCGATGATCGCCGCAAGCTCCGCCCGGTGCTGCATGAGCGACTGGACGAGCTGGCGGGCAGGTGAGGTCTCTTCGGTTCGGAAGAAGGTCGCCGTGCGGTTTTCAGCCGACTCACGGCGAGCTGGGCGAACTGGCCCGGTGCAAGACCGACGTGTACCAGGGCCACGCGCTCGCGTGCGTGATCGCAGCCGACCGGTACCACCACTGGCGACGGAGATCCGTCCCCGTGTACAGCAGGGTGAGATCGTGCTCTGCGATCGGTACGTGGCCTCGTCGTACGTGCTGCAACAGATGGATGGCGTGCCGTTGCCGTTCATCGAATCCCTAAACGGTCATGCCGACCGGCCGGACCTGGCGGTCATGCTCCTCACCGACGCGGCTGAGGCCGCCGCCCGCGTCGCAGCACGGGGTGCCCACGATCGGTTCCAGGCCGGGATCAGCACGAGCCGGATCGAAGCCCGGATGTACCGCGACGCCGCCTCCTACCTCGCCGGGCGTGGGGTGCCGGTTCTGACGATCGACACCACCCGTCGTGACCCTCGCGGGGTCGTGGAGCAGGTAGCCGAGCGAATCGCCGAGCGGATCACCGAGAACACCCAAGGTGCCAGCGGTCAGGAGGCCACGGCGTACGCTGCCGCCTGTCCGGGCGCGCTACCCGTCTGGTGCGCGCCCGGCATGGCCGCAGACCACGAACACGAGGATCGACCGCCGTGCCCGATCGCCACATCATCGATGTCCACGTTCTCCTGATCCGCGACGCCGAACTGCTCCTCACCGAGCGACGGGGCGGCCAGTGGGACCGAATGTGGCACCTGCCATCCGGCAAGCTTGACGCGGGCGAGGACATCTTCACCGCAGCCGCCCGCGAGGCTGAAGAAGAGGTCGGGGTCCTGATCAACCCGGCCGATCTCGAACATGTTCACAGCATCCACGTCGCGGGCTCTGGCCCCGAAGCTAGGATCGGGCACTTCTTCGTCACGACACGATGGATCGGCGAGCCCACCAACCGGGAACCCGAGAAGTGTCATGGACTGGGCTGGTTCGACTTCCACAGCCTGCCCGCAAACATCATCGAATACCCGGCCGCCGGGATCGACGCCTACCGCCGCGGACTTCGCGGGATGTCGCTCCTGGGCTGGCATGGATCCCGACCGTCACCTGTCGGCACAGAATCCCCCTGAACCGCGAGGTGGTGGTTGACGAGCGCGACGACCAGCTCCGCCCCCTTGTCCGGCACGCTGATCGTCCGCTGCGGCGGTGGTTCTCCGGATCCGGGCCGCCGATCGTCGGTATGCCTGCTGGGCGATGGTGATCGCGTGGAAGGCGCGGCGTCGCGCTCGGACCGTTCGAGCGGACGCCCACGCTGCCCCCTGTGAACCCAGCGTGACCTGGGTAGCCCTGGGTGAGTCGCCGAGGGTGGGGAGCGCCGCGATGACGAAGGTGAGAGGTCCGAGGAAGACGGTGACCGTGGGAGTGGTGGCTGATCCAGTGGCCGCGCCTGCGGAGATCGCAGACCAGCTCGGCCACGACCTGCCGAGACTGCTGTCCGAACGGCTGGCGGACGACTGCGAGTGGCGCGTGGACGTGCACCGCGAGCAGTTGCCGCCCAGCGACGACCGCCACACCGAGATGATGGACATCGCCGGCGAGCGGATGCGGCAGCACGGGTGGGACCTCGTCGCGTGCATCACGGACTTCCCGCTGCGCAGCGGCCAGCAGCCCATCGTCGCCGATGTGAGCACCGAGCGCAGGATCCTCGTGGTGTCGCTGCCGGCACTCGGAGGCATGGCGTTGCACCGCCGGGTCCAGAGCCTGGTGACTCAGCTCATCGCCGACATGTGCACCCCGGGCACTGCCACGGAGGGGGGTGAGGAGCGCCGGCGTCGCCGACTGCCCTGGCTGCCCGACCGCTTCCGGTGGGTCACGCCGGACCAACGCGACGTCGACATGCGCGTGCTGGCCTCGCGAGGCCCGCTGAGGCTGTTGATCGGCATGGTGCGGGACAACCGTCCGTGGCGGCTGGTGTTGGGGTTGACCGGACCGCTGGTGGGGGCGTTCGCGTTCAGCGCCTTCTACCTGATCAACACAACGGTCTGGCGACTGGCCAGCACGATGACGCCGCTGCACCTCGTGGCCGCGGCGCTCGGGTCGGTGGCTGTCATGGTCGGGTGGCTCATCGTCTACCACCGGCTGTGGGAGCCGACCGAGGGACGGCCCGCGAACGAACGCGAAGAGGCGGTGCTGTTCAACGCTTCCACGGTGCTGACCCTGGTCATCGGGGTGGGGTGCATGTACGCGGCGCTCTACGTCGTCAACATGATCGCGGCTGGTGTGGTCCTCACTCCCGAGGTGTTCGGACAGTACGTCGGGCCCGGTCCGGGGTTCGGTGACTACGCCGTCGTCATGCTGCTGGTCACGGCGGCGGCGACCGTCGCCGGTGCGGTCGGTTCCGGCTTCGAGAGCGAGGACTCGGTCCGCGAAGCCGCTTTCAGCTACCGCGAACGCGAACGCCGCCAAGCCCTGCACGACACGACGACCCGACGAGAACGGCAAGAACGCCGTGGCGGCTCCTCGGAAGGCTGACCGGGCGCTCCACGGGTGGCGGTCGCAGTGCTGATCACGGGCCGGACGCGGTCGGTGGAACGTCAGCGGGTGGTGAACGCTCCGCCGTTGAGGTGGAGGTTCTGGCCGGTGAGGTGGCGGGACTCGGGGGAGAGCAGGAACAGGGTGAGGGCCACGGCGTCGTCCGGGGTGCCGTTGCGGCCGATCGCCGTCTGCCGGCGCAGCTGCTCGGCGCGGTCCGCGTCCAGTCCGGGGCCGAAGAACTCCGTGTCGGCGATGTAGCCCGGCGAGATGCAGTTGACCCGGATGTCCTGCGGGCCGAGGGCCGCGGCGAGGCCGACGGCGTAGGAGGCGACCGCTGCCTTCGCCGGGCCGTAGTAGCCGACGCCGTGCTCGGCGGCGATCGAGCCGTACAGCACGATCGACGCCCCGGTCGGCATCAGCGGGCGCAGCGCGGTGACGGTGAGCGCCGCCGAGGTCAGGTTCCCGGCGATCGTCTCGTCGAGCAGCGCCTTCTCCTCGTCCAACGACGTCGGGTCCGGGCGGCCGATCGCGGGGTTGCCGCCCGCGCAGTGCACGAGCCCGGTCACCGGGCCGTCGACGGCCTCGACCAGCTTGCGCACGTCCGCCGGTGCCGAGTGGTCGCAGGACAGGACCGCGATCCCGCCTCCGCTCGCCGCGGCGAGGTCGTCGAGCGGTGCGCGCCGCCGGCCGATGGCCAGGACCTGCTCTCCGCGGGCGTGCAGCGCCAGCGCGATCGCGCGTCCGATGCCGGTACCGCCCCCAGTCACGATGTGCACGGATGCCTCCGTCAAGGCTCGGGGAGAAGTTCGTTAAGACCTTAATGTAGACTCGCGACCATGGGCAAGGCCGACCGTGCTGCGGCGATCATGGCTGCGTGGCGGCGTGAGCGACCGGACCTCGACCCGGCGTCGGTCGCGATCGTCACGCGCATCTGGCACCTGGCGAAGTTCTTCGGTGACGACCGGCGGAAGCTGTTGGGGCAGCGGGGCATCGACCCCTCGCTCATGGACCTGCTGGAAACGCTGCGGCGCAGCGGCGAGCCCTACGCGCTCACCACCCGGGAACTCGCGGCGCAGTCGGCCGTCACACCGGCGGCCATCTCGCAGCGGCTCGCTCGCGCCGAGCAGCGGGGGTGGGTCACCCGGGAACCGGCGCGCGGGCGCGCGGTGCTCGTCCGGCTCACCGACGAGGGCAAGCAGGTCGTGGACGACACGGCCGGGGCCATCTTCGACCACGAGGGCGATCTCCTCGGCGCACTGTCCGAAGAGGACAGGAGCGTCCTCGCCGAGCTGTTGCGCGAGCTCTGCGTGGACCTGGTCGGCGACGCGCCCACCGTCCACGTCGGCGATGGGAGCCCCTGAACACGGAACTCAGGCGCGTCGACGTGGCACCAGCTCGTGGGGGTC
Source organism: Saccharopolyspora hordei (assembly GCF_013410345.1). NCBI lineage: Bacteria > Bacillati > Actinomycetota > Actinomycetes > Pseudonocardiales > Pseudonocardiaceae > Saccharopolyspora > Saccharopolyspora hordei. Next base: position 5,661,173 of record NZ_JACCFJ010000001.1, on the reverse strand, counting down.
GGTGTCGATCCCGTGGGGAACTGGGCGCTGTAGGGCGTCGCGGCAGATCCCGGCCAGGGCGTGGACACCGTCCCACTCGTGCCAGGTCCGGTTCCGGCCGGTTGCGGGCGTCAAGCCGGACGGTCGTCTCTCCTTCGACTCCGACGCCCTCGGGGGCCTGGCGGGCGAGCTCGGCAGTGAGTCCGGGGACGAGGCGGCCGTGCCAGGACCGCTGCGGGGTGTCGTGAAGACGAGGGCTCCCTCGACCAGCTCGGTGTGCCGGGGTGCCTCAGGCAGGCGATCGAGGTCCTCCGCCCCTGGGGTCGCAGTGACGAACGGCTCGCCGATCTCCGTGAGATCCGGCTCACGCGATGTTGACCCTGACACCAGTGGCAGGCTCTAGCGTTCCGTGGTGGGCGCCTCGGTGCTCGACCTTCGGGGATCGGCGCGGCGCCGCACTGGTTCGCGGTCGGGGTCCGATGGGGGGCTCCTGGAACGGGAGGACGATTCGATGTCGCTGTCCTACGAGGTCCGTGGTTCGGGGCCGGGGTTGTTGCTGGCGCACGGAGCGGGTGGGTCGATCGCGGCCAACTTCCCGTTCCTCGACGAGCTCGCCGCGGAGCGGACCGTGGTGGCCCCGGACTACCCCGGTTCGGGCGCGACGCCGCGCGCCGAGCAGCCGCTGGAGCTGGACCGGCTCGTCGACGACGTCGTCGCGACCGCGGACGCCGCAGGGGTGGGGACCTTCGCGGTGCTCGGGTACTCGATGGGCACGGCGGTGGCGGTGCGGGCCGCCACCAAGTACCCCGATCGGGTCACTTCGCTGGTGCTCACGGCCGGGCTCGCCCGGCCCGACCAGCACCTGCACCTCACCATCGACCTCTGGGAGCAGCTCCTCGACGACCGGGACGCGCTCGCGCGGTTCCTGCTGCTCAACTGCTTCGGGCCGGAGGCGCTGAACGCGCTCGACGACGTCGACGAGGCGCTGCGGACGACGGCGGACGGGGTGCCACCCGGCGTCGGCGACCACCTGGCACTGCTGCGCACCATCGACACCCGCGCCGACCTGCCCCGGATCTCCGTGCCGACGCTGGTCGTCGCGACCACCCAGGACACGCTGGTGCCGCCGCACCACTCCCGGGAACTGGCGCGCGCGATCCCCGGGGCGCGGCTGGTCGAGGTCGAGTCCGGGCACCTCATCGGCGCCCAGGCCCCGGACGCGTGGCTGGCGGCCGTCCAGGGCTTCCTGCGGTGAGGCGGTGAGCGGCGCGGTTCGCAAGCCGCCGAACTCGGGCGATCGCTGCTAGCGTTGCGAGGATGACCGCAGAACCGGTGCTGGTGATCGGCGCGGGAGTGCAGGGGCTGACCTGCGGCGTCGTGCTCGCGGAAGCGGGCTGGGACGTGCGCGTGCGGACCGCGGACCGGCCGCGGGAGACGACCTCGGCGGCAGCCGGTGCGATGTGGGGGCCGGCGCAACTCCGGCCCGCCGATCGGGTGTTGTACTGGGTCACCCGCGCGCACGCCGAGTTCCTCGCGCTCGCCCGCGACGAGTCCTCCGGGGTGCACCTGGCCACCGGCCGGATGGCCGCCCGCTTCGACCTGGGCGAGGCGGTCCCGACCGAGGCCCGGTTGATCCCCGACCTGCGGCGCTGCACCCCGGAAGAACTGCCCGAGGGCTTCGTCAGCGGGTACCGGGGGACGCTGCCGCTGATCGACATGCCGCGCTACCTCGACCACCTGGTCGCCCGGTTCCTCGACGCCGGGGGAGACCTGCAGCGCAGCCCCGTGCAGACGCTGGCCGACGCGGCCGCCGAGGCCAGCACGGTGGTCAACTGCACCGGCGTGGGGGCGCGCGAGCTGGTCGGCGACCCGGGCGTGCAGCCGGTGCGCGGCCAGGGCGTCGTGGTGCGCAACCCCGGCATCGACGAGTACTTCATGGAGCTCACCGACTCGGCGGACTTCGCCGCCTACATGCCGCACGGCGACCACGTGGTGCTCGGCGGGATCGCCGAGGGCCAGGAGTGGAAGCTCGACGTGCGTCCGGAGGTGAGCGCGGGCATCCGGCGCCGGTGCGCGGCGATCGAACCGCGGCTGGCCGAAGCCGAGGTGCTCGACGAGAAGGTCGGGCTGCGGCCCTGGCGGGAGTCGGTGCGGCTCGAGGTCGAGCGGTACGAGGGTGCCCGGATCATCCACAACTACGGGCACGGCGGCAGCGGCGTGGCGCTGTCCTGGGGGTGCGCCTTCGAGGTCGCCGACCTGGTGGCGGGCTGAGCGACTCAGGACGTCAGCTGCTCGACCACGTTGTCGATCTCCCGCGCCAGCGAGGTGTCGTTGGCCGTGATGCCGCCCTGGGAGTGCGTGGTGCAGTGGAACACCACGGTGCGCCAGCGGATGTCCATGTCCGGGTGGTGGTTCTCGCTCTCCGCGATCTCGGCGATGCGGGTGACCGCCTGGATCGCCTGCGGGAAGCTGGCGAACTCCACGGTGCGGGACAGCCGGCGTCCCTCCTGGCGCCACTCCGGGAGGTGCTGGAGCGCCTCGGCGACCTGGGTGTCGGTGAGCAGTTCGGTCATGGGGACATGGTGGCGGCTCCCCGCGCCGAACTCCACCGCAGCGGTCAGCCCCGCCGTTCAGGTAGGTGGCGTCGGGTTCGGCGAAGCCGAACGCGCGGTAGAGGCCGTGGGCGTCGGCGGTGTGCAGCACCCAGCGGAAGTCCCGGCCCGGGCCCTCCTCCACCATGGCGCGCACCAGCGCCTCGCCGACCCCGTGGCCACGGGCGTCCGGGTGGACGATCACGTCGGCGAGGGAGCCGTTGCCCACCCCGTCGGAGAACGCGCGGGCGAACCCGATCTGCTCGCCGTCGGGCTCGCGGTAGGCGCCGACCCCGCCACGCCCGGTCGACCTGCTCCTCGACGTGGGCTCGCTCGCGCCCCCTGCCCAGCACGCGTCGGTGGACAGCAGGTGCCGGACCGCGTCGCGGTCCACCCGGTCCCGCTGCGTCGGCGGCCACCGACGGATCACTCCGCCGTCTCGACGGTCACAGGTCGGCGTGCAGGGCGGTCAGCAGCCGGTGCGCCCGGTCGTCGAAGCCCTCGGTGCGCATCAGGCAGGGGCTGAACGCGAACGCGACGCGCTCGCCCGGCCAGCAGCCGAACAGCGAACCACCGGCACCGCTGTGCCCGAACCCCTCGGCCACCGGCCCGTAGGTCTCCAGCTCGTCCTGGAGCTCGTACCCCAGCCCGAACACCAGCGGCCGTCCGGTGCCCGGGTCCACACCCCGGCTCTCCTCCCGGCTGACCCGCTCCAGCGTGGCCGCGCTGACCAGCTCGCCGCACACCAGCGCCGAGTAGATCGCGGCTATGCCCCGGGCCGATGCCATCGCGCCGCCGCCCGGCGTGCCCGTGGTCCACCACTCCGGGGTGTTCCACGGTGCGTCCTCGCCCACCAGCAGCGGCGGGTTGCCGTACACCCGGTCCCGGTGGGCCAGCGCTTCCGGGGTGTCCAGCCGGTTGGCGACCTGGTAGTCCGGTGCGCGCCAGCGGCGGCCGGTGCGTGGCCACTCCGCTTCCGGCAGGCCGAGCCAGAAGTCCGCACCCAGTGGCTCGGCGACCTCGGCGCGCAGGAACTCGCCGACCGCCCGGCCGTCCACCCGGCGGACGAGCTCGCCGGCCAGCCACCCGAAGGTGAACGCGTGGTAGGCCGTCGTCGAACCGGCCGGCCACAGCGGCGCTTGCCCGGCCAGCAGCGCGGCCATCGTCCGGTCGTCCGCCGCCTCCTCGCGCGTCACCCGGCGCTGCGGGTACGGGAGCCCGGCCGAGTGGGAGAGCAGCTGGCGCACCGTGACGTCCTGCTTGCCCGCCGCGCCGAACTCCGGCCAGGAGCGCACCACCGGCGCGTCCGGGTCGAGCGCGCCGCGGTCGACGAGCAGCGCGATGCCGGTGGCCACGATCCCCTTGGTTCCGGAGAAGACCGGCATCAGCGTGTCGGTCGTCATCGGTTGGGTGGCCTCGGGGTCGCGGTGCCCGGCCTGCAGGTCGAGGACCTGCTCGCCGTCGCGGAACACGGCGAACGCCGCCCCCGCGCCGTCGGCCTCGACCACCGCGGCGAACTCCTCGGCGACCCGGTCGAACCCGCTCACCGGTCACCCAGCCGGAAGTGGGGCGCGTCGGCCAGCAGCGACCGCGTGTACTCGTGCTGCGGCGCGGTGAACAGCTCCTCGGCCGCGGCCTGCTCCACGATCCGGCCGTCCCGCAACACCGCCACCTGCTGCGCGATGTTGCGCACCAACGCGATGTTGTGCGTGACGAAGACCAGCGCCAGGCCCATCTTCTCGCGCAGGTCCTGGAGCAGGTCGACGATCGCCGACTGCACCGAGACGTCCAGCGCGGAGGTGATCTCGTCGCAGATCAGCACCTCGGGCCGGGTGACCAGCGCGCGGGCGATCGCCACCCGCTGCCGCTCGCCGCCGCTGAGCTGGTCCGGGTAGCGGTCGGCGATGTCGGGGCGCAGCGCGGCCAGCTCCAGCGCCTCGAGCACCCGCTCCTCGGTGCTCCGGTCGTCGGGAGCGCCCAGCACCGAGATCGGCTGGGCCACCAGGTCGCGGACGCGGCGGCGCGGGTTCAGCGACTCGTAGGGGTTCTGGAACACGTACTGCACCTGGCGGCGCTGCTCCCGCGTCCGCTTCGCGCTGCTCGGCGGGAGTTCGGTGCCGCGCAGCAGCACCGATCCCTCGTGCCCGGGGTGCAGTCCGGCCAGGCAGCGCGACAGCGTGGTCTTCCCGCTGCCGGACTCGCCGAGCAGCGCCAGGCAGGAACCCGCAGCGACGGACAGCGAAACGTCGTGCAGCACCGGCGAACTCGTGTACCAGGCGCGGACGCCGCGCACCTCCAGCACCGGTTCCGCCGCCTCCGGCGCGGTGTCCGCGGGCCGCGGCGCGGCGACCAGGCGGCCGGAACGCGGGTGGTGGCACCGGATCTCGTGCCCAGGCGAGACCTCGTCCACGCCGGGAACAACGCTGCGGCACTCGTCGGTGGCTGCGGCGCAGCGCGGCGCGAACGCGCAGCCGGCGGGCCGGTCCAGCGGGGACGGGGCCTGGCCGTCGATGGCCTGCATCGCGCGCTCGCCGTCCAGGTCCGGCACCGCGAGCACCAGACCCGCGGTGTAGTGGTGGCGCGGCTCGGTGAGCACGTCGCGGGTCGGACCGCTCTCCACGATGCGGCCCGAGTACATCACCGCGATCCGGTCGGCCAGCTCGGCGACCACCGCCATGTCGTGCGAGACGTACACCCCGGCCGTGCCGTGCCGCGCGCACATCTCGCGGACGGTGGCCAGCACCGTCTTCTGCGTGGTGACGTCCAGGCCGGTGGTCGGCTCGTCCAGCACCACCACCTCGGGGCGGCCGACGAACGCCATCGCGATCGCGATCCGCTGCTGCTGGCCGCCCGAGAGCTGGTGCGGGTAGCGGCGCAGGAACTCGTCGTCGTCCGGCAGCGCGACCTCGGTGAGCACCTGCTTGATCCGCGTCCGGGCGGCGGCGCCGGAGGCGTCGTGCACCGCCTCGGCGAGCTGGGTGCTCAGCCGCAGCGCCGGGTTCAGCGCCGACGCCGGGGACTGCGGGACGTAGGCGACGCGGCGGCCGCGCAGCGCGGCGGCCTGCTTGGCGGGCAGCGCGGTGAGGTCGGTGTCGCCGATGCGGATGCGGCCGTCGGCGATGCGCGTGCCGCGCTTGCAGTAGCGCAGCACCGCCAGGCCGAGGGTGGTCTTGCCGGAGCCGGACTCGCCGATCAGGCCCAGGACCTCGCCCGGTGCCAGGGTGAGCGAGATGTCGGTGACGATGGCGGCGTCCGAGGGAACTCCCCGGACCTCCAGGCCGACGGCGTCCAAGGCGGGGGCGGTCATCGACACCTCCAGGGGTGGTGGGGGAACGCGCTCCCGAGGTGGGAGGAGAACGCAGCGGGAGTGGCTCGGTGTGCGGTGGTCCTCCACGACGTCCCGTCCAACTCCCGTGGACGTCGCGGAACCACCGGCGGGGGTGGGAGGTCGGTGGGCATCAGCGGGCCTTCTCGATGCCGCGGTCGACGCCGGCCACCGAGCGGGCCAGGCCGTCGGCGACGAGGTTGGTGCCGATGGTCAGGACCGCGATCGCCACGACCGGCAGCGCCACCGCCCACGGCTGGACCGTCAGCGCGATCCGGTTCTCGTTGATCATCAGGCCCCAGTCCGCGGTCGGCGGTTGCAGGCCCAGACCGAGGAAGCTCAAGCCCGCGACCAGCCCGATCGAGTAGTTCAACCGCAGGCCGAACTCGACCAGCACCGTGCCGGTGACGTTCGGCAGGATCTCACCGAGCAGGATCCGCAGCTTGGACAGCCCGATCGCCTCGGCGGAGGCGACGAAGTCGCGCTCGGCCACCGACAGGGTCGCCGCCCGCACCACGCGCATCACGCGGGGCAGGTGGCTGCCGCCGACGACCAGCACCAACAGCCACAGCTGCGGGCCGACCACGCTCACGAACAGCAGGGCCAGCACGACCTGCGGGAACGCCAGCGCCACGTCGCCGAAGCGCATGAGCACCTCGTCCAGCCAACCGCGCCGGTAGCCCGCGTACATGCCCAGCAGCGCGCCCAGCCCGACGCCCAGCAGCGTGGCCAGTGCCGCCAGCAGCAGCAACGTCCGCCCGCCGTGCAGGAACCGGGTCAGCACGTCGCGGCCCAGGTTGTCGGTGCCGAACCAGGTGTTCGCGGTCGGGTCGGAGAACGGGGTGTCGACGAACTCGGTGGCGGTGTGCGGGGCCAGCAGCGGTCCGACGACCGCGATCGCCACCACGAGCCCGGACAGCGCCAGCCCGACCTTCGTGCGCGGCAACCGCAGCGCGGCCCGCCAGACCCCGAGGGGCCGCGGCGCGGGCGGGGAGGCAGCGGTCGCGGTGCCGGTGCTCTGTGCGGTCGTGGTCATCGCGCGGCAGACCTCACCTTCGGGTTGGCGGCCAGACTCACCACGTCGGCCAGCAGGTTCACGACGATGTAGACGGCGGCGATGGCCAGCGTCAGCGTCTGCACCACCGGCAGGTCGCGGTTGTTCACCGCGTCCACCAGCGCGAACCCGATGCCGGGGAAGCGGAACAGGAACTCGACGATGACCACGCCACCGGCCAGCCAGGCCAGCTGCAGCGCGATCACCTGCGCCACCGGGCCGATCGCGTTGGGCAGCGCGTGCCGCAGGACCACGGTCCGCTCCGGCAGGCCCTTCAGCCGGGCCTGCTGGACGTACTCGCTCTCCAGCACCTCGATCATGGTGGCGCGCATGATGCGCACGATGTACGGCGAGACCGCGAGCACCATGGTCAGCGTCGGCAGGACCAGCTGCACCGGATCGCTCCACGCCGACCCGGACCCGGTCATCACGTAGACCGCGGGCAGCAGGTTCAGCGCCCCCGTGGACAGCAGCAGCACCAGCAGGATGCCGACCACGAACTCCGGCAGCGACGCCAGCACCAGGCTGACCACCGACGTGGCGTGGTCGAAGGCCTTGTCCCGGCGCAGTGCGCTGTAGGTGCCGACCAGGACGGACAGCGGCACGCTGATCACCGTCGCGCACACCATCAGCGCCAGCGAGTTGTTCAGCCGCGCGCTCAGCAGCTCGGTCACCGGCATGCCGTTGGAGTAGGACTCACCGAGGTCCAGCCGGAGCAGGTCGCCCAGCCAGGAGGCGTACTGCAGCCACAGCGGATCGTCGAGGTGCAGCTGCGCGCGCAGTGCGGCCAGCCGCTCCGGGGTGGCCTCGCGACCGAGGATGGCGCGCGCCGCGTCACCGGGGAGCGCCTGGGTGGCCAGGAAGACCACCACGGACACCGCCCAGAGGATCACCACGCCGAGCAGGACGCGCTTGAGAAGCATGCGACTCATCTGGTGCCCCCTCACTGCGCCAGCCAGGCGTGCCGGAAACCGTAGGAGTTGAGCGGGATCCCGCTCTTGTCCGGGGCGAGCCCGACCACGCGGACGCTGTGCGCGTCGAGCTGGTTCGGGAAGCCCCAGACGATGTAGCCGCCGCTCTCCCACTCGATCTGCTGCGCCCGCGCGATCAGGTCCCGGCGACGCGCTTCGTCCGTGGTGGCCCGGGCTTCGCGCACGAGCCGGTTGAACTCCGGGTGGTCCCAGTGGGTTTCGTTGTACGGCGAGTCGGGCAGGCTGCCGGAACTGGCTTGCGCCAAGAAGTTCCGGGTGAACCAGAAGTCCTGGGCGAAGTCCCAGGACAGGTACGCGTCGCCGAAGAACTCGCCGGTGTCCACGCGGCGGATGGTGACCGTGATCCCGGCGTCGGCGGCCTGCTGGGCGAACACCTGCGCGGCCTCCACCACGCCCGCGGCCACCGGTGAGGTCACCAGCTCCACGGTCAGGCCCTCCTTGCCGGCCTCGCGCAGCAGCTGCCGGGCCTTGGCCACGTCGCGCCGGCGCTGGGGGAGCGCGGAGTTGAACAGCGGGTCGGCCGGGGCGTAGAGGTCGTTGCCGACCCTGCCGTGCCCGCCGAGGACCTGCCGGACCATCTGCTCGCGGTCCACGACCAGCCGGAACGCCTGCCGCACCCGCACGTCGTCGAAGGGCGGCCGGTCCACCCGCATGGTGAACGGCAGCCACGAGCCGGTCTCCGACTCCAGCAGCCGCAGGTTCGGGTCGGCGTCGAGCACCCGCAGCAGGCCGAGCGGCACCTGGTCGATGGCGTCGACCTGGCCGCCGAGCAGCGCGTTGATCCGCGCCGTGTCGTCCGGGAAGTCGATGATCACCAGCTCGTCCACGTAGGGCTCGCCGTCCCGCCAGTACCGGGGGTTCTTGGTGAACAGGCTCTGCTGGCCGGGGTCGAAGGAGTCGTGCCGGAACGGGCCGGAGCCGACCGGCCGGGCCGGGTCGTAGTCGACCGGCACGATCCCGTTGGAGTACTCGGCGAACTGGTCGGGCAGCGTGACGTCCGGTCGGGACAGGGTGAGCCGGACGGTGCGGGAGTCCATCGCCCGCATCGCGCCCAGGTCCAGCGAGCTCAGCCCGACCGCGCCGTTCTTCGGGTCGTCCGGGTCGGCGATCCGGCGGAGCGAGTGGATGACGTCCTCGGCGGTGACCGTCTTGCCGTGGTGGAACTCCACGCCCTCGCGCAGCCGGATCGTCCAGGTCGTCGCCTGCGGGTCGGACTCGACGGACTCGGCCAGGGCGGGCCGGATCCGGTAGTCGTCGTCGTGCTCGAGCAGGGTGTCGTAGAGCTGGAAGGTCCGCGCCTGGTCCGGGTGCGTGACGGCGGTGTGCGCGTCCAGGGTGTCCTTGCTGGACCCACCGACCACGCCGACCCGCAGCCGACCGCCGTACCGAGGGGGACCGGAGGGCACCGGCGCCTTGCGGACGGCACCGCCCGCGCACCCGGTGACCAGCGCGCCCGCGCCCACCGCGCCCGCACCCGCCGCGACGTACCGGAGGAAGTCGCGACGGCTCGGGGTGGTGCCCGACTGTCCTCTGCTCACCATCCGGGCGGTACCTCCTGTGTCGCGCGGGGACGTGCGCCGGCTCGCCCGCGCTCGTTCCGGGCGGCCCGGCAGTTCCCCGCCGTTGCTGCGATCCGATGCGCTACTGATTGACCAGTCAATCGATCGCATCGACCTTCGCGGACGCGAACGGGGCTGTCAAGACGCCATGTGCTGGGTAGACATGTCAAGACCCCGGCGATCGGTGGTGACCCGGCCTTGCGCTGCCTTGCTACTTTCGCAACGCGCGGTCGCACCGGCGGACCCGGCGTGGCCATGGGTTTCGCCGCTCCGCGCCCGGGTGCGCCGGTGGCCGCCGCCCCCGCTGCGGAGCGCTCGCGGGCGCGCGCACCACCGGCGAGGCATCTCACACCCCGCGCGGTGCGCCCGGTGACGGGTGGTCGTCAGTCCGATCCGGACGGTGCTCGCGGCCCGCGGCGTCGTGCCGGGTGCGGTCCCGATGCTGAGACCCGCCTGAGAAACCGGTGTCCGCCTGAGAACGTGCTGAGAGTCGATGTCCGGCCCAGCGGCTGATCGGCATGCTGGTGCGCATGGTGCCGCGCGTGTTGGTGGTGGACGACGAACCGGGGGTCCGGGCGGCGCTGCGGCGCGGCCTCTCCGCCGAGGGCATGGAGGTGACCGTCAGCGGGGACGGCACCGAGGCGCTGCGCCTGGCGCTCACCGGCGCCTTCGACGTCGTCGTGCTCGACGTGATGCTGCCCGGGCTGTCCGGCTACCGCGTGCTGGAGCGGGTGCGCGAGCAGGACGTCACCACCCCGGTGCTGCTCATCTCGGCGAAGAACGGCGAGGTCGACCAGGCCGACGGGCTGGACCTCGGCGCGGACGGCTACCTGGTCAAACCCTTCTCCTTCCTCGTGCTGGTGGCGCAGGTCCGCGCGCTGCTGCGGCGACGCGACACCGCCGGTCGCCAGGCGTGCCTGCGGGTCGGCGAGCTGGAGATCGACCGCGCGGGCCGCGAGGTGCGGTGGGCCGGGCAGCCGGTCGCGCTCTCGCCCCGGGAGCACGAGTTGCTGGTCGCGCTGGCCAGCCACCCGGAGTCGGTGGTGCCCAAGGACGACCTGCTGCGCATGGTGTGGGGCGAGGAGCAGTACGTCACCCGCAACGTCGTCGAGGTCTACATCGGGTACCTGCGCCGCAAGCTCGCCGCGGTCGGTGCCGGTGAGCTGGTGCAGACCGTGCGCGGACAGGGGTACCGGGTCTGCGCCCATCCGGCATGACCGGTCGCCTGCGGCGGTGGTGGCGGCGCCGCACCATCCAGTTCCGCACCAGCCTGGTCGCGGCCGCCGTCGCGCTCATCGGGCTCGGCGTGATCGCGCACGCCAGCACCAGCGTCGTCGGCTGGCTGCTCATCGAGTCGGTGGACGCCGACCTGCAGCGCACCGCGACCGCGACCGCGCACCAGCTCGAGCAGGGGAGTCCGCCGGCGACGGTGGCCCGGCCGGACGTCCGCGTGCTCGACGTCTCCGGGCAGCCGCTGGACGGCCTGCCCGCGCCCGGCTTCCCGTACTGGCAGGTCGAGCAGCTGCGCGCGGGCAGCGGGGTGCTCGACCTCGACCCGCCGACCGAGCTGCACCGCTGGCGCGCCGTCGTCGTGCCGTCCCCGGACGGCCAGCCGCTGCTCGTGGCCACCGGCGCCCGGCTGGTCGGGTTCGTCGACGCGGCGGGCAAGACCGGGCGGCTGCTGGGCTTCGGCTCGATCCTCGCCGCCGGGCTCGTCTGGCTGGCCACCTGGCTGGTGGTGCGCCGCGCGCTCCGTCCGGTGGAGCGGATGCGCCTGGCTGCCGCCGAGCTCCCGGAGGGCGAGCGGCTGCCGGTCCCGGAGGCCGCCGACGAGATCCGCGCCCTGGCCCAGGAGCTCAACACGATGCTCGCCCGGCGCGACGCGGACACCGAGCGGCTGCGCCGGTTCACCGGCGACGCCGCCCACGAGCTGCGCAACCCGGTCGCCTCGATCCGCGCGCAGGCCGAGGTCGCCGTGGTGCACCCGGACCCGCACCTCGCCCAGGAGACCCTGCAGGACATCGCCGGCGAAGCGCAGCGGTTGTCCGCGCTGGTGGAGAGCCTGCTCGCCCTGGCCCGGGCCGAGCGCGGGACGGGACCACCGGGACAGCCGGTCGACGTCGGCTCCGCCGCCCGGGCGGCCGCGGACCGGCTCGCACCGCCGGGCGGCCCGCCGATCGCGGTCGAGGTGCCGAGCGCGCCGGTGCTCGTGCTCGCCGACCCGGCCGAGGTGTCGGCGGTGCTGGACAACGTCGTCGGCAACGCGCTGCGCTACACGCGGACCGTGGTGCGGGTGTCGGTGTTCGCCGACGGCATGGGCGCCTCCGGTGCGGGGTGGGTGTGGTTGGTGGTCGACGACGACGGGCCGGGGATCCCGGAGGAGCACCGCGTGCGGGTGTTCGACCGCTTCTACCGCGTCGAACCGGACCGCGCGCGCAGCACCGGTGGTGCCGGGCTCGGCCTGGCGCTCGTGGCCGACGCGGTGCGCCGCCGGGGCGGCACGGTCCGTGCCGCGGCGTCGCCGGAAGGCGGTGCGCGGATCGAGGTGCGCTGGCCGAGGCACCAGCCGCTGAGTTGACCCGCGCCGGCCCGACCGTGCCGGTCGGCCGCGACGAGCAGGAGCGAGACCGCCGTCGTGCCGGGGCGAGGAGAGGCGGTCCTGGTCGGCCGGACCGGGTCGGGCAAGATGTGTGCACGTGTCGGTTCTGCGGAGCACCGGACTGATCCAGGCCCCCGTCGCCACGGTGGGGGCCGCACTGCGGCACACCAGGACCGCCGAGGTCGGCCTCGCGGAGCTCGGGATCCACGGCCACGCCGCCACGCGCCCCGCCGCCCTGCTCGTGCCCGGTGATGAGGTCGTCTTCCACACGAGGATCGCCCGCCTCCCGATCGATCTGACCACTCGGATCGTGCGCGCCGACGCCGACGCGATGAGCACCGTGCTGGTCTCCGGCCTGCTGCCGGAGCTGCGGCACGAGTCGGTGCTCGCCGAGGCCGGGCCCCGGACGCTGCTGACCGACTCGGTCCACTGGACGACCCCGTTCGGGCCGCTGGGGCGGCTGGCCGACGTCGCGATCGGCCGCCGCTTCGTGCTGAACGTGCTGGCGGTGCGGATCGCCGCGGTGCGCCAGCTCGCCGAGTCCTGGGCGAGCAGGCCGGTCGTCGTCGGCGCTGCCATCGTCCACAAGGGACGGTTGCTCGCGCAGCGGCGCAGCTACCCCGCGCCGGACGCCGGGCGGTGGGAACTGCCCGGCGGGCGCGTGGAGCCCGGTGAGGACGAGCCGGCGGCGGTCGTCCGGGAGTGCCGGGAAGAGCTCGCCGTCGACGTGCGCCCCACCGGCCGGATCGGCACCGACGTCCCGCTCAGCAACGGGATGCTGCTGCGCATCCACGCGGCCGAGCTCGTCGACCCGACGGCGGTGCCGAGGGCCGTGGAGCACCACGAGGTCCGCTGGGTCGCCGCGGAGGAGCTCGCCGACCTCGACTGGTTGGACGCCGACCGGGTCCTGGTCCACTCCCTCCGCGAGCTGCTGGCCGACTCCTGGCGGGCGCAGCAGGCAGCCCCGGACGAGCGGGGCCGGTAGTCGGGAACGGTCCGGTCGGCCGCGGCGTGCGTCCCGCGGGCTCGGTCCGGGAGCTGCTGGTCGGGTCGAGTGCGCGCACGGGTTCCCTCCTCGCGACGATGCGGACGATCACGCGGTCCAGGGTCCGGGCGTCGATCACGTGTTCGCAAGGATTACCGCTCGAACTGGTGAACGAACGGGCCAGTGGATGCCCCCTCCGTGTGGCACGGAGGGGCTCGCGGCGTGGGTCAGCGCAGCCCGGTGACGCGGAAGGCGGCTTGCAGGCGCGGCCGGGCCCGGTCGGCCGCGCGCTTGGCGCCGTGCATCCGCACGCGCTCCAGCTCCGCCGGGTCGTCCAGCAGCTCCAGCGTGCGCTCGCGCAGCGGTCGCAGTTCCTCGATCACCGCCTCCGCCACCACGTCCTTCAGCTCCGCGTAGGTGCTCACCGAGCCGGCCGCGGTGTACGGGCTGGCCCCGGTGCAGGCGGCCAGCACCTCCAGCAGGTTCGCCACCCCGGGCTGCTCGTCCGGGTCGAAGCGGACCCGGTCGAGCCCGTCGGTGGTGGCCCGCCGGAACTTGCGGCGGACCACGTCGGGCTCGTCGAGCACGAAGACCACGCCGGGCGACTGCGTGTTCGACTTCTCCATCTTGCGGCCCGGATCGGCCAGGTCGCGCACCCGCGCCGCGGTCCTCGGCACCACGGCCCGCGGGACGGTGAACACCTGGCCGTACTGCGCGTTGAACCGGCGGGCCAGCGTGCGCGCCAGCTCCACGTGCTGGTCCTGGTCGCTGCCCACCGGCACCTCGTCGGCGCCCTGCAGCAGGATGTCCGCGGCCATCAGCACCGGGTAGGTCAGCAGGCCGACCCGCGAGCCGTCCTTGCCGGCGCCCCGCTCCTTGAACTGGACCATCCGGGAGGCTTCGCCGTACGAGCAGGTGCACTCGAGGATCCAGTTCAGCGCGCCCAGCTCACCGGCCAGGTCGGACTGGACGAACAGCGAGTCCGGGTCGATGCCCGCCGCGAGCAGCACGGCGAACTGCTCGCGGGTGAGGGAACGCAGCCGCTGCGGGTTGTGCGGCGTGGTCATGGCGTGCAGGTCGGAGACGAAGAACAGGTCCGACGGTTCGCGCTCGGCAGCCCACCGCCGGACGGCGCCGAGGTAGTTGCCGAGTTGGACGTGGCCGGACGGGGTGATCCCGGACAGGCGGGTCATGGGGCTCTCCTGTGGTCGGCGCCGCCGCCGGGAGCGACCTGGCACTGCTCGGCCGCCCGGTCGGACGGCCGATGTGCTGTGCGTCAGTGCGCTGCGTCGCGGGGCCGCCCGGAGGCGGCCCACCAGTTGTTCGAGAATGCGCGCACGGTTCGATGCTACCGCTCTTTGATCCGCAGCGGTCAAGCGGAAGAGCTACCGTGGGGCCATGTTCGTCGTTCTGCTGCACTACACCGCGCCGGAATCGGACATCGACGCGTATCTGGTCGATCATTACGAATGGGTGAGCCGGCACTACGACGCCGGCGATTTCATAGCCGCGGGTCACCGACACCCCCGCAGCGGGGCGGTGATCATCGCTCGCGCGATGGCCCGCGGACGCCTCGACGCGATCCTCGCGACGGACCCGTTCGCCCTGCACAAGCTGGTCCGCTACGAGGTGATCGAGTTCCACGCGCTGCGCACGGTCCCGGAGTTGGCCAAGTACGCCGATCCGCTCATGCCGGCCGCCCACAGGTGATGTGAAAAACCGGTCCACGACCACGGCGGGCGCCGTGGCGAGATCAACCCGCGCTCTTCTCCTCGTCCTTCTCGGCCGCTTTCTTCTTCGCCTTCTTCTTCGCTTTCTTGACCTCTTCCGCCTTGGCTTCGCGGAGCAGGTTGCGCAGGGCCACGATCGGGCAGCTCCCGCACGGCGGCTTCGAATGGCAGCACTTCTTCTTGACCTTGATGGTGCCTTTGCCCACGGTGCTTCTTCCCACGCGGAGACGGGGTCGCCGCTCAGGGTAGGCGAACCTAACCCGTTCGGGCGAACATGATGTTGCTCCCGGGTCCCGGGTGTTGCGCTGAGCACGCGGCGGCCGGACCCGCGCAGCGTTGCACTACGCTGGACCGAGCCGCGCGTCGACGCACGCGTCCCACCGCCGGTGGGGCGCCGACCGGAAAACAGCTCCGCAGCAGCGGCGCGGTGGAGCCGCGGCAAGTGCCCCACCGGGCACCAGGACCAGGTGACAGCGCGCGCCCGTGGCGCGCAGCGCCAGCACCCGCACCCGGCCCGCAGTCGACGAACCGCCGCGTGCCCGCTTTCCGCGCCGAGCCATGGAGTACCCGCGTGTCCGCCACCAGCGTCGCCGCCCCCGCCCGCAGCGATCTCCGCAACGTCGCGATCGTCGCGCACGTCGACCACGGCAAGACCACCTTGGTGGACGCCATGCTGCGCCAGTCCGGCGCCTTCTCCGAACGAGCCGAGCTGGTCGACCGGGTCATGGACTCCAACGACCTGGAGCGGGAGAAGGGCATCACCATCCTGGCCAAGAACACCGCGATCCGCCGGGAGACCGGTTCCGGTCCGGTGACCATCAACGTGGTCGACACCCCCGGTCACGCCGACTTCGGCGGTGAGGTGGAGCGCGCGCTGTCCATGGTCGACGGCGTGCTGCTGCTCGTCGACGCCAGCGAGGGCCCGCTGCCGCAGACCCGGTTCGTGCTGCGCAAGACGCTGGCCGCCGGGCTGCCGGTGATCCTCGTGGTGAACAAGGTGGACCGCCCGGACGCCCGCTGCGCCGAGGTCGTCGAGGAGACCCACGACCTGCTGCTGGAGCTGGCCAGCGAGCTCGACGGCGAGGTCGAGCTCGACATGGACGCGATCCTGGACCTGCCGGTCGTCTACGCCTCCGCCCGCGCCGGTCGCGCGTCCCTGGCCCAGCCGACCGACGGCGAGCTGCCCGCCGAGGAGGACCTCACCGCGCTGTTCGACGTGCTGCTCGAGCACGTGCCCGCGCCGGTCGCCGACGTCGAGGCCCCGTTGCGCGCGCTGGTGACCAACCTGGACGCCTCGTCGTTCCTCGGCCGCATCGCGCTGTGCCGCATCCACTCCGGCACCCTGCGCAAGGGTCAGACCGTCGGGTGGTGCCGGGCCGACGGCACGGTGGAGAAGGTCCGGCTCTCCGAGCTGCTCATCACCGAGAACCTCGACCGGGTGCCGTGCGCGGAGGCCTCCGCGGGCGACCTGGTCGCCATCGCGGGCATCCCGGAGATCACCATCGGCGACACCATCGCCGACCCGGACGACCCGCAGCCGCTGCCGCGGATCACCGTCGACGACCCGGCGATCTCGATGACCATCGGCGTGAACACCTCGCCGCTGACCGGCCGCAACGGCGGCACCAAGATCACCGCTCGGCTGGTGAAGAACCGGCTGGACGCCGAGCTCATCGGCAACGTCAGCATGAAGGTGCTGCCGACCGAGCGCCCGGACACCTGGGAGGTGCAGGGGCGCGGTGAGCTGGCCCTGGCGGTGCTGGTGGAGACCATGCGGCGGGAGGGCTTCGAGCTCACCGTGGGCAAGCCGCAGGTGGTCACCCGCACCATCGACGGGCAGCTGTGCGAGCCGTTCGAGCGGCTGACCATCGACGCGCCGGAGGAGCACCTCGGCGCGATCACCCAGCTGCTGGCCGCGCGCAAGGGCCGGATGGAGACCATGGACGGCCACGGCACCGGGCGCATCAAGCTGGAGTACGTGGTGCCCTCGCGCGGGCTGATCGGCTTCCGCACCGAGTTCCTCACCGAGACCCGCGGCACCGGCATCGCCAACCACGTCTTCGAGGGCTACTTCCCGTGGGTGGGCGAGCTGCGCACCCGGCACACCGGGTCGCTGGTGGCCGACCGGTCGGGCTCGGCGACCACCTACGCGCTGCTGCAGCTGGCCGACCGCGGCAGCTTCTTCGTGGAGCCCGGCAGCGAGGTCTACGAGGGCATGGTGGTCGGGGAGAACCCGCGCGCCGAGGACCTCGACGTGAACATCACCAAGGAGAAGAAGCTCACCAACATGCGCTCGTCCACCGCGGACGAGCTGGAACGGCTGGCCAAGCCGCGCACCCTGGGGCTGGAGGAGGCCCTGGAGTTCTGCGCCGCCGACGAGTGCGTCGAGGTCGGCCCGGAGGCGATCCGGGTGCGCAAGGTGATCCTCGACGGCACCACCCGCGCCCGTGAGCGGGCCCGGGCCAAGGCGCGCGACAACAACGCGTGACACCCCGCCCCACCGGCCGCTGACCAGCGGTCGGCGGGCGGTTCACGGTGTCCTCGCGGGGGCCGGGCACCGCCGCCTCACCGGCCGGTGGGGCCGGTGCCCAGCACACGGGGCTCGACCCCGGTGGCGGTCGCGCGGGCGGCGGCAGGAACCATGGAGGGCTCTCGCGCGTCTTCCGCACGTGGTGAGACGCCCCGGGGGTCGGGGCGGATCGGGGGGATCCGACATGAGGGGAGGTTCGGCGTGTCCCAGGGTCGACGCCGCCCACTGGCTGCGGTCTCCCTGCTGGTGACGGTCGTGAGCGTGGTGGCGGCCTGCACCAACGCGCCACCACCGCCGCTGGTCGAGCGCCCGACGCCACCGCCCCCGACGACCACCGCGCCGCCGACGCAGCCGATGCCGGTCGAGGTCGTCGTCGGGGTCGACGAGCTGGAGGGCGGGTTCAACCCGCACACCCTCGCCGACCTCTCGCCGACCAGCTCGGCGCTGGCCAGCCTGATGCTGCCGTCGGTGCACCGGCCCGGCCCGGACGGGCGGTTGCAGCTGGACACCACGCTGATGGAGTCGGCGGAGGTGGTGCCGGACCGGGAGAAGTTCACCGTCCGGTACCGGATCCGCCGCGAGGCGAACTGGTCCGACGGCGCGCCGATCGCCGCCGAGGACTTCGTCTACCTGTGGCAGCAGCTGCGTTCGCAGCCCGGCGTGGCCGACGCGGCGGGCTACCAGCTGATCGACGACGTCGCCTCGCGCCAGGGCGGCAAGACCGTCGACGTCACCTTCGCCACGCCCTACCCCGGCTGGCAGACGCTGTTCACCAACCTGCTGCCCGCGCACCTGCTGCGGGACGCGCCCCGGGGCTGGTCGACGGTGCTGGACGACGGCTACCCGGCCTCGGGCGGGCCGTTCGCGATCCGGCAGGTCGACCTCGACCGCGGCGAGATCGTCCTGGAGCGCAACGACCGGTACTGGGGCCCGCCCGCGCGGTCCGACCGCATCGTGCTGCGCGCGATCGACAAGGCCCGCCAGGTCGAGGCGCTGCGCAGCGGGGACAGCCACCTGGCGGTGTTCGGCGCGGACACCGGGACCATGCAGGCGCTGCGCGACCTCGGTGACTCCGTGCAGCTGGTCACCGTGCCGCGGCCGGCGACCGTGGAGGTGCTGGTCCGCCCGGACAGCCGCGCGCTGGCCGACGTCCAGGCGCGGCAGGCGGTCCTCGCGGCGCTCGACCGGCCGGCGCTCATCGAGGCGGGCACCGGCGGTGGCCCGGCCGAGCAGCTGCAGTCGCACGCCCAGGTGCTGGCGCCGTCCGAGCCCGGCTACGTGCCGACGGAACCGGCCGGTGCGTTCCCGGCCGGGCCCGACCCGGCGCGGGTCAGCGCGCTGCTGGAGCGCGCCGGCTACCACCGCAGCGGCGACACCTGGATGCGCGACGGCAGGCCGCTGAACCTGGTCATCGCCGCGCCCTTCGAGCGCGAGTCCTACATCCGCGTCGCGGAGGAGGCGGCGCGGCAGCTGCGGGAGCAGGGGATCCAGGCGACGGTCGTGACACCGACCGGGGACCAGCTCTTCGGCGAGATGCTGGCGGCCAACCCGAAGTCCGGGGACTCCGGCGGCGCGGCCTCGGTGGACATGGCGATCGCGCCGCGGCCGGCGGGCGGTGACCCGGCCGCGACGATGGCCACGGCGTACGGCTGCCCCGCCACGTCCTCGGACGGCGAGCAGCCGTTCCCGCACAACGCGGCCGGGTTCTGCGACGAGCTGCTGCAGCCGACCATCGACGCGGCGCTGACCGGGCAGGTGCCGTTCGCCGAGGCGTCGGCGGTCGTGGAGCCGGTGCTGTGGCGGGCCGGGGTCGCGCTGCCGCTGTACCAGCAGGCGCAGGTCATGGCGCTGGGGCCCGAGGTGGAGGGGGTCGAGCCGGGCCACGGCCTGGCCGGTCCGTTCTCCACCGCTGCCCGCTGGCTCGGCACCTACGCCGACAACGACGGCTACTGAGGCCGTTCCGCCGCTGGTCGCTGGGCCGTCCGGAGCAACGCGACGCCTGGCGTCGTGTGGTGCGTGCCGCAGATTAGGCTGGACCGGTGAAGCTGACGGCCCCACCGCGGTTGCTGCTGGTACACGCACACCCCGACGACGAGAGCCTGTGGACCGGCGGGACGATCGCTCGCTACGCCGCACGCGGTGTGCAGGTGGTCGTGGTGACCTGCACCCTCGGCGAGGAGGGCGAGGTCATCCCGGAGAGCCTGCGCGGTCTGGCCGCGGACCAGGCGGACCAGCTCGGCGGCTACCGGGTCGGCGAGCTGCGCTCGGCCTGCGCCGCGCTCCACGTGACCGACCACCGCTTCCTCGGCGGCATCGGCCGCTGGCGCGACTCCGGGATGCTCTGGGAGCGGCCGGGCGTGGCGGGCGCGCTGCCGGACGCGCACCCCCGGGCGTTCGCGGTCGGTCCCGCCGACGAGCAGACCGACGCCCTGGAGGCGGTGCTGCGCGAGGTCAAGCCGCAGGTCGTGGTCACCTACGCCGCCGACGGCGGCTACGGGCACCCCGACCACGTCCGCGCCCACGAGATCACCGTCGCGGCCGCGGCGGAGGTGCCCGAGGTGCAGCGCGTCTTCTACGCCGTGCCCTCGCGCGACGCCCTGGCGAAGGGGTTGGCCGCGCTGGCCGAGGTCGAGGACGACCTGCCGTTCCAGCTGCCCGAGCCGCACGAGCTGGCCAGCGTCCCGGACGAGACGATCACCACCGTGATCGACGTCTCCACGCACCTGCCCGCCAAGATCAGCGCGCTGCGGGCGCACGGCACCCAGGTCAAGGTGTGGCTGGACCGCTGGGACAACGGCGGCGGGGTCGCCGCGTACGCGCTGTCCAACGGCGTCGCGCAGCCCATCGTGCCGACCGAGCACTACGTGCTGGCCAGCGGTCCGTCCGAGGGGTGCGAGGCGGACCTGTTCGGCGGGCTCGGCGTGTGCGGGACCGAACCGGTGGAGGACCGGTGAGTCCGCTGGACCGCGTGGTGTTCGGCTTCCTGCTGGTCGACGCCGTGGTCTTGGCGCTGGTCGAGCTGCTGTTCCTGCCGTCCTACCTCGGCACCGTGCAGTTCCCGATCACCGCGGCGGTC
This sequence comes from Saccharopolyspora hordei, assembly GCF_013410345.1. Classification (NCBI taxonomy): domain Bacteria; kingdom Bacillati; phylum Actinomycetota; class Actinomycetes; order Pseudonocardiales; family Pseudonocardiaceae; genus Saccharopolyspora; species Saccharopolyspora hordei. Next base: position 5,640,753 of record NZ_JACCFJ010000001.1, on the reverse strand, counting down.
GCGGCGGTGACCACGCCGCTGCTGGTCGCGGAGGCGGCCCGGCTCTCCCCGCGCCGCCGGATCGCCGGGGCGCCGCTGGTGGTGTGGTTCGCGACCGTGATGGTCTTCGGCGCCTTCGGCCCGGGCGGCGACCTGGTGCTGCTCGGCAACGACTGGCGGACGCTGCTGCTGATCGGTGCCGGGGCGCTGCCGAGCGCCATGATGCTCGGCGTCGTCCTCGGCAAGCGCGCCCGCGGGTGACGGCGGTGTGGCGCACCGCACGCGGCGCCTCCGACCACCTCCGACGTGCGCGTCACCGCTCGGCGGGTCACCCTTGTGGTTTACGTCGTTAACTCGTGCGACGTAGAGTCATCACCGCTCCCGAGCTGTGGACCGGTTACGTGTCCTGGGTGGGTAGGGGAGATACTGTCAGCAGTCGCCGCAGGAGGTTCCTGCGCGCGAGTAGGACAACGCTTCGAGCAGGAGTGCAACCGTGACCTACGTGATCGCCGAGCCCTGCGTGGACGTGCTCGACAAGGCGTGCATCGAGGAATGCCCTGTCGACTGCATCTACGAGGGCGGGCGGATGCTCTACATCCACCCCGATGAGTGCGTCGACTGCGGTGCCTGCGAGCCGGTCTGCCCGGTGGAGGCCATCTACTACGAGGACGACGTGCCGGAGGAGTGGGCCGCCTACACCAAGGCGAACGCGGACTTCTTCGACGACCTCGGGTCGCCGGGCGGTGCGGCGAAGGTGGGCAAGGTCAACAAGGACGTCGAGCCCATCAAGAGCCTTCCCCCGCAGGGCGAATGAGCGGCGCGACCGGCCCGGGCACCGCGTCCGGGCCCCGCGGTCCGCAGCTGCCGGACTTCCCGTGGGACTCGCTGGCCGGGCACAAGGCCACCGCGGGGGCCCACCCGGACGGCATCGTCGACCTGTCCGTCGGGACCCCGGTCGACCCCGTGCCGGAGAACCTGCGTCGAGCGTTGTCGGCGGTCGCCGACCAGCCGGGCTACCCGGCCACGCACGGCACCCCGGAGCTGCGGGAGGCGGCGGTCGCGTCCCTGCAGCGGCGCTACGGGATCACCGGGCTGGAGCCCGACGCCGTGCTGCCGACCGTCGGATCGAAGGAACTGGTCGCCTGGTTGCCGACGCTGGTCGGCGTGCGGCCCGGCGACGTCGTGGCCGTCCCCGAGCTGGCCTACCCCACCTACGAGGTGGGCGCGAAGATCGCGGGTGCCGAGGTGGTGCGGCTGGCGCCGGGCGAGCGGCCGCCGGCCGGGACCACGCTGCTGTGGCTGAACTCCCCGTCGAACCCGACGGGGCGCGTGTTGGACGCCCAGCAGCTGGGCGAGTCGGTGCGGGCCGCGCAGGAGCTGGGCGCGGTGGTCGCCTCGGACGAGTGCTACCTGGCGCTGGGCTGGGACACCGAGCCGGTGTCGGTGCTGCACCCGTCGGTGGGCGCGGACCGGCGCGGCGTGCTCGCGGTGCACTCGCTGTCGAAGTCGTCGAACCTGGCCGGGTACCGCGCCGGGTTCGTCACCGGCGACCCGGACCTGGTGGCGCGGCTGCTGGAGCTGCGCAAGCACGCGGGCATGATCGTGCCGCGGCCGGTCCAGGCGGCGATCACCGCGGCGCTCGAGGACGACGCGCACGTGAGCGCGCAGCGCGAGCGGTACGCGGCGCGGCGCGCGGTGCTGCGGCCCGCGCTGGAGGCCGCGGGCTTCCGGATCGACCACTCGCAGGCGGGCCTGTACCTGTGGGCGACGCGCGGCGAGGACGCGTGGCAGACGGTGGACTGGTTGGCGCAGCGGGGGATCCTCGCGGCCCCGGGCACCTTCTACGGCCCGGCGGGTGCGCAGCACGTCCGCATCGCCCTCACCGCGACGGACGAGCGCATCGGCGCCGCCGCCAAGCGCCTCGCGGAGTGATCCCGGCCCTCCCCGGCGCGGGGAGGGCCCGGGTCAGACCGCCTCGGCCGCCTGCCGGAGCGACTCCCACACCACCGGCCATCGGGCCCGGAGCTCGGTGCGGCGGTGGTGCTCGCGTTCCACCAGGCGGCCCGCCACGAACGCCACCTGCGGGTCGGTGTCGTCGCGGAGCAGGCCGCGCAAGCGCTCCACCGCCACGCAGGCGTCCTGGTGCGCACCGAGGACGTCCTGCAACCGGCGGGCTTCGGCGACCAGCCGGCGCGCGGGGTCGCCGAGGGCGGGCTGCGCGAGCTCCGCGGCGTAGCGGACGCGCTTGCCCGTGATCCGCAGCGCGTGCAGGTCCCGGTCGGACGGGTCCGGTGGCAGCCGGTCGCCCGCCTCCCGGAGCTGGCGGACCTGGCCGAGCACCAGCTCCCGCAGCTGCCGCCGGCTGTCCACATCGGACCGATCCGGTGCGGTGCGGACGGCGGCGGCCAGTGCGCGCAGCAGGTCCGCGTACCGCCGGCTGTCCAGCGCCTCCCGCAGCGCGCTCCGGGCCGTGCGGCGCTCGGCTTCGACACCGGCGACCAGCCGGTCGGCCGCGGCCCGGTCACCGGGCGGCAGGTCCGTGGTCTCCGCGCGCAGGTGCTGCAGCAGGACGTCGAGGTCGCGAGCCGGTCCCAGCGCCCGGCCCAGCCAGCCGAGCTCGGCGCGCAGCGGCTCCGACCAGCTGCGGTCCAGGTGCGGTCGCGCCACCCGCAGCACCGCGCGCATCCGGCGGACCGCGACGCGCACCCGGTGCAGCTCCTCGGGGTCCGCGCCGAGCCGGGTGCCCGGGGCGTGCGCGACCAGCGCGCGCGTGCGCGCGTCCAGCACCGCCCGCACGTGCTCGGCGACGGAGGCCTCCCGGTCGGCCACCACGGGTTCGGCGGGCAGACCGAAGTCTTGCCGGCTGCTGGCCATTGCCCATGGTAGGGGCGCCCGGCCGCACCTCGCGTGCGCAGCGGGCCCGCGAGCGGGAGTGCTCACGGGCCCGCTGCGAGGAGCTGGTCAGTCGTTGGCGTGCAGGGCGGCGTTGAGCTCGACCTTGCCGCCGGAGCGCTCGGTGACCTCGACGAGGCCCGTGGTGGAGTTGCGGCGGAACAGCAGGTTGCTCGACCCGGACAGCTCCGCGGCCTTGGTGATCGTGCCGTCCGGCAGCGACACCTTCGTGCCCGCCGTGACGTACAGGCCCGCCTCGACGATGCAGTCGTCACCCAGCGAGATGCCCACGCCGCCGTTGGCGCCGATCAGGCAGCGCTCGCCGATGGAGATGACCTCCTTGCCACCGCCGGACAGCGTGCCCATGATCGAGGCGCCGCCGCCGATGTCCGAGCCGTCGGCGACCACGACACCGGCGGAGATCCGGCCCTCGACCATCGAGGCGCCGAGGGTGCCCGCGTTGTAGTTCACGAACCCCTCGTGCATCACGGTCGTGCCGCTGGCCAGGTGCGCGCCCAGCCGGACCCGGTCGGCGTCGCCGATGCGCACGCCGGACGGGACGACGTAGTCGACCATGCGCGGGAACTTGTCCACGCCGTAGACGGTGACCGGGCCGCGGGCCCGCAGCCGCAGCCGGGTCGCCTCGAAGCCCTCGACCGGGCAGGGGCCGTGGTTGGTCCACACGACGTTGGACAGCAGGCCGAAGACGCCGTCGAGGTTCTGCCCGTGCGGCCGGACCAGGCGGTGCGACAGCAGGTGCAGCCGCAGGTACACGTCGTGCGCGTCCGCCGGGGCGTCAGCCAGCCGACCGATCTCGGTGCGCACCGCGACCACCTCGACGCCGCGGGCCTCGTCCCGCCCGAGCAGCGCGGCACCGGCCTCACCGAGCGCCCCGGCGGCCTCCTCGGCGCTCAGCCGCGTCGTGCCGGACTGCCCCGGCTCGCCCAACCGGACGGTCGGGAACCAGGTGTCGAGCACCGTGCCGTCGTCGGTCACGGTGGCCAGGCCCACGCCGTGGGCGCCCGTGGTCTGCGGATCGGGAGACTGTGCACTCATACCGGGAACGGTAATCGGCGCAGGTGGTGGTGGCCCGAACGGGTCAGTCCTCCGCGGCCGCCCGCAGGTGGCACCCGGTCACGATGGACAGCACCGTGTGGTCCGAGGTGCTGAACCGGTAGACCGCGCCGTACTCGTCGTTGGCGGTGATCTCGTGGTCGCCGCTGCGGTTCACCACGACCTCGGGTTCGCCGAAGCCGTACTCGCGGCTGAGCTGCCGGACGATGTCGACCGCCCGCGGCCAGAACGCGTCCGGCAGGTTCTCCGGCACCTGCCACGACTCGAGCTCCCAGACCTCTGCCTCGGGGACGTCCGGGAACCCGGCGCAGCCCGCCCGGGTGACCGGCTCGGTCTTCACCCAGGACAGCGGGCCGAGCTCGTGGTCGAGCCGGTCCCGGATCCGCTGCTGCAGCTGGCTGTACTGCGCGCTGATCTCCTCGATGCTGGGTCGGAGCCGGAGCACGCTGCGCGGATCTTCCACGGCATCTCCCCTCGATCGCACTACCCCGGAGGGGAATCATGCCGGAGATCACCCTCCGGGAACCGCAGTTGGTGGCCCGCACCACCTGGGGTCAACCGATCGAGGACGCGGCGACGTGGATGATCCCGAAGGCGGCCAGCGGCGCCACCACCACGCCGAGCAGCCCGACGGCGACGGCGCTGCCGACGGTGCCGGGCCTGCGCACGCGCATCCACAGCACCATCGGGGCCGCCACGATCACCGAGAGCGCGATGGCCGTCGTGTAGCCCATCGACGGGCACACGCCGGTCTCGCCCGCCTCGCACGGCACCGAGGCGGCCCACACGCCGATGAGGACGGCGTAGGCCGCCTGCGGCACGGCGAGCAGGGTCGAGGCGACAGCGGAGACCAGCGCGACGACCCGCGCACCCGACCGATCAGCCATCCTGGACCAGGTGGCACCCGGTGCGCACGCGCAGCACCGCGTTCACCTTCGTGGTGATCTGCAGCGTGCCGCCGAAGGAGTCCCGGATCTCGACCTTGTGGTCGCCGGGCCGGTCGAGCACCACCTCGCGCTCGGTGAAGCCGTACCGGGCCGCGAGCTCGTCGGCGATCTCCAGCGCGCGCGGCCACTGGTCGTCGGGGACGCCGCCCTCGTACCGCCAGCGGTCCAGGGTGTGCTTCTCGGCGCCGGGGACGTCCGGGAACTCCGCGCAGCCTGCCGTGCCGCGGTCGCCGTCGTTGACCCACGGGGTCGTCAGGCCCAGCTCCGAGGCCCAGCGGTCCCGGAGTTCCTGCAGCATCTGCTCGTAGCGCGCGGTGATCTCGGCCATCGAGGGCCGCTGCTGCAACGTGCTGGTCGGGTCTTCCATGCTTCCCCCGTCGGGCGTGTCGGGCTGGCTCGCGCACGCGGTGACGAGCGCGGCGGTGAGGACGAGCAGGGCGAGTCGCCTCACGAGAACAGGTCCTTGATCTTCGAGCCGGCGTCCTTGACACCGGACCAGGCGTCGCTGCCGAAGTCCTTGAGGTCCGACCAGGCCTCGGTGCCCCAGTCCTTGACCGCGGAGACGCCCTCCTGGACCTGGTGCGGCACGTAGGAGATCACGTCGCCCACGCCGTCGGTCGAGCCCTTCACCGTCTCCTTCGGCAGCCCGGCGACGATCGCCGCCATGTTGTGCTGGCTGGTGGTGTTCGGCTTGAGGTAGTCGCTGTGGCCGGTCACCCCGTCGCCGTGCTCGGACTCCTCCGTCGACAGGTCGGTGAAGCCGTCCACGTGGGAGGGGTCGCCGCCGAAGCGGGCGAGGTCCGCGACCGGGTCGTTCTTCGCCTCCAGCAGGTAGGCGTGGCCCTTCGGCACGTGCAGGTCCTCGATGTCGTTGGTCCCCACGCCCGGGGAACCGTAGAGGATCGCGTCGTCCACGCCGTGGCCGCCGCCCTGCAGCGCGTAGCCCGTGGTCGTCGAGCCGTAGGAGTGGCCGATCGCGGTCAGGTGCGGGTCGTGGTCGCGGGAGGCGTTGATGCCCTTGTAGAAGTCGTTGAGCTTCTGGCCGCCCTCCTGCGCCGACTCGGAGCTGGCCACCGAGTCGCCGGTGATGTCGCCGACCTCGGACCACTGCGGGGCCTCGTAGCCGATCCAGGTGATCGCCGCGACCTCCTCCTCCTCCTTGCCGCTGGCGGCCAGCTGGTCGTTGGACTCGGCGACGAGCTTCTGCATGGTGTCGTCGTAGCCCTTGAGGCTGCCCTCCACGGTGGTGGTGAAACCGGGGGTGAACACCGAGACGTGGTCGGCCTCGTCGACGTCGCCGACCGCGACGGCGGCCTTGAGCCGTTCCCCGCTCGGGTCGAGCACCAGCAGCTGGCGCGGCGGTTCGTCGCGGGCGACGGTCTCCTCGACCGCGTCCACCGCCTCGAGCTTGGCGTTGACCTGCTCGAGCTCGGCCTTCTCGTCCTCGCTGACCCCGCCCCGCTCCAGCGCGGCCTTCTCCTCCTCGAGGGCCCGGCGGGTGTCGTCGAGGTGGGCCCGGTTGGCCATGTCGCGGACCTCGGCGGGGATGCCGTCGCGGTTGCCCAGCCAGGCCGGCGGGCTCTCCAGCAGGGCGGCGCGCTGCTCGTCGGACAGCGACGTCCACCACCGCGCGTTCGCCTCCGGCGAGTCGTCGGCGGGCTTGCCGGCGGAGGCGGCCAGCTCCACGAGCTCGTCGGTGGCCGCGGCGTCGGCCAGCGTGCCGCCCTTCCCGGGCTCGATCCGGTCCTCCTCGGCCGCGGTGAGCGCCTTGGCCAGCTCGGCGTCGGTCTGCTCGGCGTCGTCGAGGATCTTCTCGATGTCGGCCACGAGCTTGTCGCGGACCTGGAGGCGCTGCTGCCGGACCTCCTCCAGCTGGTCCTCGGGCACGTCCTGGGGCGGGTTGACGTCGCGGACGCCGCCCTCCTCGGTGATCTCGAAGCCGTGGGCCCGGGCCTCGTGGTCGGCCTGCTCGATCCGCTTCCTGAGCTGGGCGACCTCGTCGGCGGCCGCGGCCACCGCGACCCGCACCGTCGCGACCTCGGCGATCAGCGAGCGCATGCCGTCGACGAGCTCGGCGTGCTCCCCGGCGGCGCGCTCGGCGGCCGGCCCGCTCCAGCCCGCGGGGTTCTTCGCCCCGTCCAGCTCGTCCTGCAGGCCGATCAGGTCGTCACGGCGCTTGCCCAGCTCGGAGTGGGCCGATTCGAGCTCCTCCGGCTTCCAGCGGCGCACGTCGGCGTACGAGACCACGGGTCACCGCCCACCCGCGGCGCGGATGCCCTGCGCGCCGGCCTCGTCGGAGCCCTGGTACTCGTCCGCGCTGGCGGTCAGCGAGCGGCCGTGCTCCGCCGCCGCCGCGCTCCACTGCGCGACCGCCTGCTGCCAGCTCTGCGCGACCTGCTTCGCCGCGCCCTCGGACCGGCCGCCGGGCATCGCCCCGGCGACGTCCTCCACGGGCGGCCCGAGCGTGACCTGCCCGGCTCGTTCACCCGCCCTCGTCGCGCTCTTCCCGGCCTTGCGCAGCACGTCCGGGTCTGCCGTGAACGTCAACGCCCCACCTCCAGCGGCCGAAGCCTAGCGTCGTGATCACCGGTGAGATGCACGATCGGGCGAATCGGTTCCCGCCTCCTCCGCCGCCCCCGCCCCCGGCGCCGCCGCCGGGTAGCCTCCGGGTCGTGACTGCGTTGCTGGACCTCACCGCTGACCCCGTCGAGCTGACCGCCGCGCTGGTGGACATCCCCAGCGTCTCCGGCGGCGAGAAGGCCATCGCGGACGCGGTGGAACAGGCGCTGCGCGCCCAGGCGCCGCACCTGGAAGTGGTGCGCAACGGGGACGCGGTGCTGGCGCGGACCGCCCTCGGCCGGGACGCGCGGGTGGTCCTCGCCGGCCACCTGGACACCGTGCCGATCAACGACAACCTGCCGCTGACCCGGTCCGGCTCGGGCGCCGACGAGGTGCTGCACGGGTGCGGGACGGTGGACATGAAGAGCGGTGACGCGGTGATGCTGCACCTCGCCGCGACGCTGGCCGAACCGCGCCACGACCTGACGTTCGTGTTCTACGACTGCGAGGAGGTCGAGGCCGAGCGCAACGGCCTCAACCGCATCGAGCGCGAGCTGCCGGACTGGCTGGACGGCGACCTGGCGGTGGTCTGCGAGCCGTCGAACGCGGTGATCGAGGGCGGCTGCCAGGGCACCATGCGGGTCGAGGTGCGCACCACCGGCACCCGCGCGCACACCGCGCGCGCCTGGATGGGGGAGAACGCGATCCACGCCGCGCACCCGGTGCTGCAGCGGCTGGTGGAGTACCAGCCGCGCAACCCGGTGATCGACGGCCTGCAGTACCGCGAGGGCCTGCAGGCGGTGCGCATCTCCGGCGGTGTGGCGGGCAACGTGGTCCCGGACTCGTGCGTGGTGGAGGTCAACCACCGCTTCGCCCCGGACAAGTCGCTGGCCGACGCCGAAGCGCACCTGCGCGAGGTCTTCGACGGCTTCGACGTCACGGTGACCGACGGCGCGGCCGGGGCGAAGCCGGGCCTGACCGCGGGGCCCGCGGCGGAGCTGGTCGAGGCGTCCGGTTCCGAGCCGGTCGCCAAGCTGGGGTGGACCGACGTGGCGCGCTTCGCGGCGCGCGGCCTGCCGACGGTGAACTTCGGCCCCGGCTCACCGACCCTGGCGCACACCCAGCAGGAGCACGTGGCCACGGCGGAGATCCGCCACTGCGCGGACGTGCTCACCCGCTTCCTGCGCTGACCGCGGAAGGCGCCTGCCGCCGGGTCCGGTGACAGGCGCCTCGCGCTCCGGTCAGGCGATGCCGAGCACCGCCTGCTCCTCCTCGGTCTCCGCGTCGCGCTGGCGCGGCAGCTCCGGCTCCGCTCGTGCGGGCGTGGCGGTCCCGGGCTCCTGGCTGGTCAGCTCCGCTCCGCTGCTCGCCGCGCGTTCGGCCTCCGCGAGCGCCTGCCCGTCGGTCTCCGTCGTCTCCGGCGTCGCCGCGGGCTCCTCCGCCTCGCCGGTGGACCCGCGCCGCACGTGCTCGACGAACTGCAGCAGTTCGACCGGGAACGGCAGCACGAGGGTGGAGTTCTTCTCCGCCGCCACCTCCACGACCGTCTCCAGCAGGCGCAGCTGCAGCGCCGCCGGGGTGTCGGACATGACGCGGGCCGCGTCGGAGAGGCGCCGGGAGGCCTGGTACTCGCCGTCGGCGGAGATGACCCGCGAGCGCCGCTCCCGCTCGGCCTCGGCCTGGCGGGCGATGGACCGCTTCATCGACTCCGGCAGCGAGACGTCCTTGATCTCGACCCGGTCGATGTGCACGCCCCAGCCCAGCGCCGGGCTGTCCAGCATCAGCTCCAGGCCCTGGTTGAGCCGTTCGCGGTTGGACAGCAGGTCGTCCAGGTCGCTCTTGCCGATGATCGAGCGCAGCGAGGTCTGCGCGACCTGGCCGACGGCGAACAGGTAGTCCTCGACGTTGATGATGGCGCGGACCGGCTCGTCGACGCGGAAGTACACCACCGCGTCCACCCGGACGGTCACGTTGTCGCGGGTGATGCCTTCCTGGGCGGGCACCGGCATGGTGACGATCTGCAGGTTGACCTTCCGCATCCGGTCCACCACGGGGACGATCATGGTGAGGCCGGGGCCGCGGGTCAGCTCCTGCACCCGCCCGAAGCGGAACACCACGCCGCGTTCGTACTGCTTGACGACCTTGACGCTGGCGGCGAGGTAGAGGACGCCGAGCACGAGGATCACGATCAGCAGGTCGATGAGCATGGCTGACTCCCGGGCGCGGTTCCGGTCGTGCCCGCGACCCGGCTGCTCCGCCGATGGACGCGCGTGGTGATCCCGGCCGGGCCGTCGGCACCACTCGATCGTTGTATCCCCATCGTACGCCCGCACGCGCGGGCGTGAATCCCCCGTGAACAGGCATTTCGGCCCGTCCCCTCCCGTCGGGAACGGGTCGGTGCTGCGTAGGCTCTCACCATGACGATCGAAGGCCAGTGGGGCGAGCCGAACGGCGCCGAGCGGCCCCAGGAGAAGCAACGCGGCCCCGTGGTGCTGCGCCGGTCCCGGTTGACCGAACCCACCACCACCGACCAGCGCTTGCTGGACTCCCGCGGCCCCTCGGACTGGGTGCACACCGACCCGTGGCGGGTGCTGCGCATCCAGGCCGAGTTCGTGGAGGGCTTCGGGGCCCTGGCCGAGGTCCCGCGCGCGGTCACCGTGTTCGGTTCGGCCCGCACACCGCGGGAGCACCCGGAGTACGCCGTGGGCGTCGAGCTGGGTGCGGCGCTGGCCGGGATCGGCTGCGCGGTGATCACCGGCGGCGGCCCGGGCACGATGGAGGCGGTCAACCGGGGCGCGTCGGAGGCCGGCGGGCTGTCCATCGGGCTCGGCATCGAGCTGCCCTTCGAGCAGGGCCTCAACCCGTGGGTCGACCTGGGCGTGAACTTCCGGTACTTCTTCGTCCGCAAGACGATGTTCATCAAGTACGCCCAGGCCTTCGTGTGCCTGCCCGGCGGGTTCGGCACCATGGACGAGCTGTTCGAGTCGCTGACGCTGGTGCAGACCAAGAAGGTCACCAAGTTCCCGGTGGTGCTGTTCGGCAAGTCCTACTGGCAGGGCCTGTACGACTGGATCCGGGACAGCATGCTCGGGTCCGGCAAGATCGGCGAGAAGGACCTCGCGCTGCTGCACCTCACCGACGACGTCGGTGACGCGGTCGGGATCGTCCAGGAAGCGTACGAAGCATGGGAGGCCACGCATTGACCAGTTCCGCACCCGCCGACGTCTCGGTCTGCGTCTACTGCGCGTCCGGGCCGGTCGACCAGCAGCACCTCGACCTGGCCGCCGAGGTGGGGCGCGGGATCGCCAAGCGTGGCTGGACGCTCGTCTCCGGCGGCGGCCGCGTCTCGATGATGGGCGAGGTCGCCCGGGCGGCCCGCGCCCACGGCGGCCGCACCGTCGGGGTCATCCCGAACGCGCTGGTGGAGAAGGAGGTCGCCGACACCGAGGCGGACGAGCTGCTGGTCGTGGAGACCATGCGGGAGCGCAAGGGCCTGATGGACGCGCACGCCACCGCGTTCCTCGCGCTGCCCGGCGGCATCGGCACCTGCGAGGAGCTGTTCGAGGTCTGGACCGCCCGCTACATCGGCATGCACGACAAGCCGATCGTGCTGCTCGACCCGGACGGCCACTACCGGGGGCTGCTGGACTGGTTGCAGGGGCTGGTCGACCGCGGGTTCGCCAAGCAGCACTCGATGGACGTGCTCGACGTCGTCGCCACCGTCGAGGCGGCGCTCGACGCCTGCGACCCGTGACGCTCCCGCAGCGCCCCCGCGGCGTGCCAGGATCTCCCGGTGTGCAGCCCCTCCGGTTCCGCGACAAGGACGTGGCCCAGGACCGCCCCCTGGTGATGGCGATCGTCAACCGCACCCGCGACTCGTTCTTCGACCGCGGCCGCACCTTCGAGGTCGACGCCGCCGCCGAGGCGGTCGACCGGGCGGTGGCCGACGGCGCGGACATCGTGGACATCGGCGGGGTCCGCGCCGGGGCCCAGGGCGAGACCGTGGACGCCGCGGAGGAGGCGCGCCGGGTGGTGCCGTTCGTGGCCGCGGTGCGCGAGCGGCACCCGGACCTGGTGATCAGCGTGGACACCTGGCGGCACGACGTGGCCCGGCAGGTCTGCGAGGCCGGCGCCGACCTGCTCAACGACACCTGGGCCGGGGCCGACCCGCAGCTGGCCGAGGTGGCCGCGGAGTACGGCGCCGGCGTGGTGTGCTCGCACACCGGCGGGCTGCCGCCGCGCACCGACCCGTACCGGTCGCGCTACACCGACGTGGTCGCCGAGGTGACCGCCGAGCTGGTCGAGCGGGCGGAGCGGATGGTGCGCATCGGCGTGCCCCGGCCGGGCGTGCTGATCGACCCGACGCACGACTTCGGCAAGAACACCTGGCACGGGCTGGCGCTGCTGCGCCGGGTGGACCAGCTGGTGGCGACCGGGTGGCCGGTGCTCATGGCGCTGTCGAACAAGGACTTCATCGGCGAGACCCTGGACGCGGCCGTCGACCAGCGGCTGGAGGGCACCCTCGCGGCGACGGCGGTCGCGGCGTGGGGCGGGGCGAGGGTGTTCCGCGCCCACCACGTCCGCGAGACGCGCCGGGTGGTGGACATGGTCGCGGCCATCGCCGGGACCCGTCCCCCGCACCGGGTCCTGCGTGCCCTCGCCTGAGCGGTCAGGGCGTGCCGAGGGCGCGGTCCAGGAGCTCGGCCAGGGCCGGGAACGGGATGTCCGGGCGGACCTCGCGCAGCACCGGCTCCAGGCGCAGCCACCGCGACCGCACCCGGCGCGGGCTGAGCGGCTCGCGGTCCAGCTCCTCCACCAGCTCCTCCAGCCGCCAGTGCGCCTCGTCCCGGGCCATCACCGGCTCCGGGTGCTGGGCGATCACGTCGACCAGCTGCGCGAGGTACGTGCGGAGCTGCTCGCGGGCCTCTCCCTGCGGCGCGTAGGTGGTCGCGGCGTCCAACCGCGAGGCTCCGGACGTCGTGGCGCTGTCCTCGGGCACGGCGAAGGCCTCCTGGTCGATCGCGGGACTCCTGCCGGTTCCGCAGTGTGCGCGGGTCCGCCCGGACCAGACGCCGTTCCCGCCGGACGCCACCCGAACGGCGCAGCTGTGATCGGGATCATCGTCCCCCCGGATCGCGAAAGGACTTAGGTCCTCTTGTGCGAGGGCGGTGACAGTGGTCGCAAATGACCGTAGAGTCGCTACCTGTGAAGGCTGATGCGCTCCGCGGCCACTTGGATGCCCTTCTGCTGGCCACGCTCGACGGCAGGGCATTGCACGGCTACGCGATCATCGAGGCGCTGCAGGAACGCAGCGGTGGTGCTCTGGACCTCCCCACCGGAACCGTCTACCCGGCGCTGCGGCGGTTGGAGCGCGCCGGGTACGTGCAGAGCACGTGGAGCACCGTCGGCGGCAGACAGCGCCGCACCTACCGGTTGACCCAGGCCGGTGCGCAGACCCTGCAGGCAGAGCGGCGGGCGTGGCGCGAGTTCACCACCGCCATCGAAGGCGTCCTCGACGCGACCCCGGCCAAGACCTGACCGTGGCCGCGGCGGGGCGCCGTCCGTGCCACGATGGACGACCGTGGCTAGTGCGCTCATCTACCTCTTCGCGGTGCTCGCCGTCGCCGCGGTGGTGTACCTGCTCGCGACGCTCGTGTTCGGGCGCGGTGAGGAGCTGTCCCCGCTGCCGCCCGGCGCGACCCCGACCCGTCTGCCTCCCGCCGACATCGAGGGCTCCGACGTGCGCGCGCTGCGGTTCCAGCAGGTCCTGCGCGGTTACAAGGCCTCCGAGGTGGACTGGGCGCTGGAGCGGCTCGCCGGGCAGATCGACGAGCTGCACGGCCGCATCGCGGTGCTCGAGCGCCAGCTCGAGGTCGCCGGGCAGCAGCTGCAGGAGGTCCGCGCTGCGCGCGCCGACGCCCAGGAGGACTGAGCGGTGGGCCCGGTCGAGCTGAGGTGCAGCGTCCCGGTCCAGGCCCCGCCGGAGGTGGTGTGGGCCGCGGCGACCGACTGGGCTCGGCAGGGCGAGTGGATGCTGGGCACCGAGGTGCACCCGGTCGGTGCCGCCGACGGGCCCGGCGGGCAGCTGCTCGCGGTGACCGGGTTCGCCGGTGTCGGGGTCGTCGACAGGATGGAGATCGTGGAGTGGCGGCCACCGCGGAGCTGCCGGGTGCGCCACGTCGGCGCGCTCGTCGTCGGTTCCGGCGGGTTCGACGTGGTCCGGTGCGGCAACGCGGCGTCGACCTTCGTCTGGTGGGAGCGGCTGACCCTGCCGGCGGGTGCCGGACTGGTCTGGCCCGTGGTCCGGCCCGCGTTCAGCTGGGGCCTGCGGCGGTCGCTGGACGCGTTCGCGGAGTTCTGCCGCCGGTACGACAGGAGGAGCGGGTGAGCGGATCCGGCGCCGTGCTCGGCGCGGACGGCAAGGCCCGGTGCCCGTGGGGCGCGGGACCGCCGGACTACACCGAGTACCACGACCGCGAGTGGGGCGTGCCGCTGCGCGGCGTCGCAGCGCTGTTCGAGCGGCTGACCCTGGAGGCGTTCCAGTCCGGGTTGTCGTGGCTGACGATCCTGCGCAAGCGGGAGGCGTTCCGCAGCGCGTTCGCCGGGTTCGAGCCGGAGAAGGTGGCGGCCTTCGACGACGCCGACCGGGAGCGGTTGCTCGGCGACGCGGGCATCGTCCGCAACCGGGCGAAGGTCGACGCCGCGATCCGCAACGCGCGGGCGGTGCTGGAGCTGGACCGGCCGCTGGACGAGCTGCTCTGGTCGTTCGCCCCGGAGCGCCGGGCGCGCCGCCCGGCGACGACGGCGGACGTCCCGGCGACCACCCCGGAGTCGACGGCGATGGCCGAGGAGCTCAAGCGCCGCGGCTTCGTCTTCGTCGGGCCCACGACCTGCTACGCCCTCATGCAGGCCACCGGCATGGTCGACGACCACCTGGCCGACTGCTGGCGGGCTGGGTGACGCGGTCCCGGCTCACCGCCGGGTGCGTGGAGGGAGGTGCAGGGCACCCCTCACCGACCCCGTTGGCGAGAGGTGCCCTGCACTCCGGTGCGTCGTGGGTGCCCGAGCCCCCGCTCGGTGCCGGCTCGGCCTCAGCGGCCGGTGAAGTCGGGGGTGCGCTTGTTGACGAAGGCGTCGACCGCTTCGCGGTGGTCGGCCGTGGCCCCGGCCTCGGCCTGGGCGCCGGCCTCGACCGCCAGGGTCTCGGCGAGGCCCTCGGCCGCCGCCGCCAGCGCGGTCTCCTTGATCCGGGCGTAGGCGAACGTCGGGCCGGCCGCCATGCGGGTCGCCAGCTCCATGGCCGCGTCGCGCGCCTCGCCCTCGCCGACGACCCGGTTCACCATGCCGATGCGCAGCGCCTCCTCGGCCGCCACCGGCTCGGCGAGCAGCAGCATCTCCATGGCGCGGCCGTAGCCGATCAGCCGGGGCAGCGTCCAGGACGCGCCGGAGTCGGTGGACAGGCCGACGTTGGCGAAGGCCATGAGGAACTTCGCGTTCGACGACGCCACCCGCAGGTCGCAGGCGTAGGCCAGGGACGCGCCCGCCCCGGCGGCGGTGCCGTTGACCGCGGCGATCACCGGCTTCGGCATGCTCGTCACGGCCCGGATGATCGGGTTGTAGTGCTCCTCGACCGTCTTGAGCGGGCTCGGGTCGCCGGCCTCCAGCAGTGCGACGTGCTCCTTGAGGTCCTGCCCGGCGCAGAACGCCCGGCCCGCACCGGTGATCACCACGGCGCGCACCGAGTCGTCCGCGGCCGCGTCGCGCAGCGCGCCGAGCAGGGCCTGCTTCAGCTCGACGTTGAGGGAGTTGAACGAATCGGGGCGGTTCAACGTGAGCAGGCGCACACCGGCGGTGTCCTCGGTCAGCAGTACGTCGGTCACTTTCGAGCTCCTTGCCTCGCGGTCCGCTGCCGCTCCTCGGCCGGGACGGCGCACCGTGTTCCACAGTGGACGCCACGGGGCGCGCGATGTCCCAGGTGGACAGTGTTGTCGCAGGTAGTCGAGGTCCTGCGGTGGTGGTCCGCCGGCCGCGGCGCCCTGCGGCGCGTCGGCTGCCCCGGCCCGTCGCCGGCGACCCGGGAACAACCCGCGCGAGCGGTGAGTCTGCCAGCCCTCGCGGGCATTCGACCAGCGCACGGCCGACACGAGTTGATCGGTTCGGTTTCGTCCCAGCCTCGGGATGGGGGAGAATGGGGGACAGACCCGAGCTGGTTGTGGCGATCAGCGGGGTAAGAGTTCACGGAGGGAGCACGCTATGGCGGCCATGAAGCCCCGGACCGGTGACGGTCCCCTCGAGGTGACTAAGGAGGGACGCGGCATCGTGATGCGCGTTCCGCTTGAGGGTGGTGGGCGGCTCGTCGTCGAGATGTCGGTCGAGGAGGCAAAGAACCTGGGCGATGCCCTGGAGTCCGCCACCGGCTGAGGCCGCCAGCCGGCGATCCCGGGGGTGCCGCGGGGAGGACCGCCGCGGTGCTTCCCGCGCCGAGGCGACAGCGCAGCGCCGACGACGAGTGGCGAGCACTCTTCGCCGCGACCGGGCCCCGGTGCCGAGGACGGCGCCGGGGCCGTCGTCGACCAGGCAGGCCCCCGCGGTCGAGTGCGGATCGTGACCGCGCGGGTGACGACGGTAGTTCTCGAGAGTGCGCGGCCCGTCCGTGCAGGAAGGTCTTCACGTGTCCGGTGCCTCAGTGTTCCGCTCCGCCCAACCGGTCCGCGACGTGGACCCCGCGCTGCCCGCGATCCCGACCGCTCTGGTCGAAGTGGACGTCGTGCGGCAGTGGCGGGACGGCGTGCCCGGTGCGGTCCCGGTGTTCGACGGTGAGTCGGGACCCGGGCTGGCCGACGCGGCCGAACAGTTCGATGTGGACGCCGCCGTGCTGGAGGCCGTCGGGGCCTCGGCGTCGGCGGGGACGGCCCGCGCGCTCCCGCTGCGCGACGGCGGGGTCGGCTGGGCCGTCGGGGTCGGGTCCGGCGGCGCGGCGCAGTGGCGCAGCGCGGGTGGCGCGCTGGCGCGCGCGGTGCGCGAACGGCTCGGTGAGGCGGCTGAGTCCGACGAGGAGCCCGGCGACCTCGGTGAGGCCTCCGACGCCGACTACCTCCAGGTGAAGCTGCCCGCGGACGTCGACGGCGAGACCGTCACGGCGTTGGTGCTGGGCCTGGCGCTCGGCGGGTACCGGTTCCGGGTGTCGCGCCGGCCGGTGCCGCCGCGGCTGCGCAAGGTCCTGCTCGTCGCGCCGGAGGGTGCCGACGTGGCGGCGCTGGGTGCACAGGCCCGGCGCGCCCGTGAGCTGGCGGCGGCCACGGCCCTGGCCCGCGACCTCGCGAACACCCCGTCGAACGTCAAGGACCCGGCCTGGCTCACCGGAACCGGAGCGGAGCTGGCCGGGGACCTGCCGGACCTGACCGCCACCGTGCGCGACGAGAAGTGGCTCGCCGAGCGCGGTTTCGGCGGCATCCTCGCCGTCGGCGGCGGATCGTCGCGCCCGCCTCGGCTGCTGGAGCTCGCCTACCGCCCGAAGGGCGCGACGGGACCGCACCTGGTGCTGGTGGGCAAGGGCATCACCTTCGACACCGGTGGGATCTCGATCAAGCCCGCCGAGGGCATGCACCTGATGCGCACCGACATGTCCGGTGGCGGTGCGGTGATCGCCGCGCTGCTGACCATCGCGCGCCTCGGCCTGCCGGTGCGGGTGACCGGTCTGGTGCCGTCCGCGGAGAACCACGTCTCCGGCAGCGCCTACCGGCCCGGTGACGTCGTCCGGCACTACGGCGGGAAGACGACCGAGGTCGGCAACACCGACGCCGAGGGCCGGATGGTGCTGGCCGACGCCATCGCCTACGCCGTCGACCGGCTCGAGCCCGACCTGCTGGTGGACGTCGCGACCCTGACCGGCGCGATGAAGGTCGCCCTGGGGCTGCGCACGGGCGGGCTGTTCGCCTCCGACGACGAGCTGGCCGAGAAGGTCCGCGCGGCCGGTGCGCGGGTCGGCGAGGCCTGGTGGCGGATGCCGCTGGTCGAGGACCACGCGGAGGCGGTCAAGGGCGAGCTGGCCGACGTCAAGCAGACCCCGAGCGGGCCGGGCGGCATCACGGCAGCGCTGTTCCTGCGGGAGTTCACCGGCGACCTGCCGTGGGCGCACCTGGACATCGCCGGTCCGGCGCGGGCGGAGAAGGACCACGACGAGGTGGTCGCGGGCGGCACCGGCTTCGCGGCCCGCAGCCTCGTCGAGCTCGCCGCCACCCTCGCCGACTCCTGACCCGAGCCGCTCACCCGGTCGAGTCGAGGTGAAGGGCCCCTCCCGCCGACCCGGTCGGTGAGAGGGGCCCTGCACGCTTCACCCGGACCGGGTGGTGAGGGCGTGGTCGCGGAAGGTGCGCACCGCCGGGGGTTGGGGGCGGTTCGCGGGCCACGCGAGGCCGATCGTGCGGTAGGCCGGTGGGGTGAGCGGGATCTCCACGGTGTCCGGCGCCGGAGCGGTGCCGGCCGGCGGGAGCACCGCGACGCCGAGCCCGGCCGCGACCAACCCGCGGACCGTGTCGACCTCCTCGCTCTCGTACGCCAGCCGCGGCTCGAACCCGGCGGACTCGGCCAGCCGCATGAAGATCTGCCGCATCCCGTAGCCCGGGCGCATCGCGACGAAGTCCTCCGCGGCCAGGTCGGCCAGCCGCAGCGCCGCCCGCCGCGCCAGCCGGTGGTGGACGTGCAGGACCGCCACCAGCGGCTCCTCCTGGACCGTGGCGCACTCCCAGCGCGGGTCGCCCACGGGCAGCGGGGCGACGAGGCACAGGTCCACCTCGCCCGCCCAGGTGCGCGCGAGCATGGTGTCGCGCGAGCCCTGCACCAGTTCGAACCGCACCTGCGGGTGCTGGTCGCGGAACCCGCGCAGCAGCGGCGGCACCAGCGTGCTGCCCATCGTGTGCTGGAACCCGAACGTCACCCGGCCGCGGTCCGGGTCGAGCTCCTCGACCACCGCCCGGCACCCGGCCTCCAACCGCTGCATCGCGTCCTCGGCGGCCCTGGCCAGCAGGGTGCCCGCGCGGGTCAGCAGGATGCCCCGCCCCTGCCGGGCGGTGACCGGGGCGCCGAGCCGCGCGCCCAGCTTGGCGAGCGTGCGGCTGACCGTCGGCTGCGGGACGCCGAGGACCTCCGCGGCCCGTGTGACGTGCCCCTCGGCGGCGACCGCCCGCAGCACCGCCAGGGTGGGCGCCAGGTGCGCCGCGAGCTGGGACGGGTCGTCGACCGGCTGCGATTGATCCACCATCGCATCGATCATGTCGCAACGACGTATTGGACGCATCATTTAGGACTGCTCACCATCAGGAGCGTGGACGACCAGGCACGCACCACCCGCATCCGCATCGCCCTGCTGCTCGGCGCGCTGGCGCTGTTCGCCCTGCTCTACGCGCCGCAGCCGGTGCTGCCGCAGTTCGCCCAGGAGTTCGGGCTGGCACCCGGCACGGTGGCGCTGCTGGTGTCGGCCGCGACGCTGGGCCTGGCGGTGGCGGCCATCCCGCTCGGCGCGCTCGCCGAGGTCGTCGGCCGCCGCCGCGTCATGATCGGGGCGCTGCTGGTGGCCGAGGTGCTGGGGCTGCTGCTGCCGTGGGTCCCGGTGTTCGGCGTGCTCGTCGTCCTCCGCCTGGTCCAGGGCGTGGCGGTCGCCGGCCTCGCCGCGGTCGCCACGGCGTACCTCGCGGAGGAGGTCGGTGGCCGCAACCTGGGCGCCACCATGGGCCTCTACGTCGCGGGCACCACCATCGGCGGGATGACCGGCCGGCTGCTCGGCGGCGTGGTCGGCGACTTCGCCGGGTGGCACGGCGGCGTGCTCGCGGTGGCCCTGCTCGCGGCGGTCTGCACCGCGCTGTTCGTGGTGCTGCTGCCCGCCGAGCGGCACCACCAGCGCACGCCGCTGTCGCTGGGACCGCTGTTCGGCGGGCTGCGCGCGGCGCTGCGCGACCCCGTGCTCCACGCGCCGTACCTGGTCGCCGTGCTGGGCATGGGCTCGTTCGTCACGGTCTACAACGTCCTCGGCTTCCGCCTGACGGCGCCGCCGCTGCTGGTGCCTCCGGCGCTGGCCGCGCTCGCCTTCCTCGCCTACGCGGCGGGCACGGTGACCTCGACGCTCGCCGGGCGCGCCGCCGACCGCTACGGCCGCACCACGGTCCTGCTCAGCGGGCTCGCGGTCACCGCACTGGGACTGCTGCTGATGCTGGCCGGGAACTTGGCGGTGATCGTGCTCGGCCTGGTCGTCTTCACCGGCGGGTTCTTCGCCGCGCACTCGGTGGCCAGCGGCTGGGTCGGCGTCCAGGCCTCACCGCAGGCCCGCAGCCAGGCGTCCGCGCTGTACCAGCTGGCCTACTACGGCGGGAGCAGCGTCGGCGGCGTGGTGGGCGGCGCGTCCTACGGGGCGTGGGGCTGGTCCGGCATGACGGTGCTGCTGTGCTGCTGGTTGGCAGCGGCTGCGGTGGTGGTGTGGGTCACCCGGATCAGGTCGCGTCGGAGTCGAACGGCGGGCGCTCCCCCGGCTGCAGCGGACGCTGCTGCGGCGTCGGCTGCGGCGAGTGGCCGTTCCCGTTCGAGTTGAGGTCGAGCGGGTTCTCCCCGTCGAAGAGGTGCTTCTGCACCGCGGTCCTGGGGTTGAAGTTGCGGATGCCGCGCAGGTCCTCCAGTGGTTTGCGCAGCTCGTCGAACTCCGGCCCCAGCTCGGACTTGATCTGGTCGCGGGCGCCGGTCGCGTACTCCTTGACCTGGCGGATGGTCCGGCCGAGCCAGGCCGCGCCCTGCGGCAAGCGCTCCGGTCCGAGCACGAACAGGCCGACCACGATGAGCACGAGGAGCTCGGGCCAGCCGATGCTATCGAACACCTCTCGCCTACCTCCGGGTCCTGCGCCGCCCGCCCACCCGCGCGAGCCGTCAACGCCCCCAGCGTACCGACCGGGGGAGCCCGGTTGGAGAGGGGAAGTGGCCGAACGCGCAACCGGGAGGCGCCCCCCGATCAGCGGAGGGTCACGTCCAGGACCAGTTCGCGGCCCTGCCGCACCACCGTGACCGGGACCTGCTCACCGACCTGGTGCCGGTCCACCGCCACCACGAGCTCGTCGGCGCTGCCGACCTTGCGCTCGCCGACCTTGATGATCACGTCGCCCTCGGCGATCCCGGCCGCCGCCGCGGCGCTGCCGTCCTGCACGTTCTGCACCTGCGCGCCGTCGGCCAGGCCGTCGCTCACCGACTTGGCGTTGACCCCCAGGTCGGCGTGCTGCACGTGGCCGGTGCGGATGAGCTCCTGGGCGATGCGCCGCACGTCGTCGATCGGGATCGCGAAGCCCAGCCCGATGGACCCGCCCATGCCGCCGGCGCCGAGGGTGCGGATGGCGCTGTTGATGCCGACCACCGCGCCGTTGCCGTCCACCAGCGCGCCACCGGAGTTGCCGGGGTTGATCGCGGCGTCGGTCTGGATCGCGTCGATCACCGCGTTGGTGTCGGTGCCCTCCCCGGCCAGCCGCATCGGGCGGTGCACCGAGCTGACGATGCCGGTGGTCACGGTGCCCGCCAGGCCCAGCGGGGAGCCGATGGCGATGACGTCGTCGCCGACCGCGAGGCTGTCGGAGTCACCGAGCTGCGCCACGGTCGGGTTGGCGACCTCGACCTTGATCACCGCGAGGTCGGTCTTGACGTCGCGGCCGACGATCCGCGCCGGGGCCCGCGTGCCGTCGTGGAACACCGCGGAGACCTGCGCGTTCGGGGTGTCGGCGGCCATCGAGACCACGTGGTTGTTGGTCACCACGTAGCCGTCGCCGTCGATCACCACGCCGGAGCCGCTGCCGCCCTGCGCGCCGACGCGCACCTCGACCGAGACCACGGCGGGCACCACGCGCTTGGCGACGGAGGCCACCGTGCCCTTCGGGCGGTCCGGGTTGCCGGTCTCCACCTCCGCCAGCGTCACCGACGGGTTGAGCAGCGGGTTGCCCTCCTCCGCGGTGATCCGGCCGATGAACCCCCCGGCGAGGCCGATGAGCAGGGCGACCACGCCGAGGACCGCGAGCGCGCGGGGGTGCACCCGGCGGCCGAAGAGGACCTCGCGGGCGCTGAGCAGCGGCCCGGTCTCGGTGGGCCCCGAGCCCTCGTCCTGGTCGGCGGAGGCGGCGGGCGGGCCGAGCACAGCGCCCGCGGCCGGGTTGCGCCACGGGTCGCGCTCGTCGGAACCCCACAGCACCGGCTCCTCGTCCGGTTCGGGGGTCATGGGCCGCTCGCCAGGAGCCCGCTGGAGCTGCTCGGTGCTGTCCGCGGGACGGCCGAAGGCCCCGGCCAGCGGTGCCGCCGGGGGAGCGGTGCCCTCGATGCCGCGCACCGGCAGGGCGGGGCGGTTCGGGTCGAAGCTGCCGGTCACGCCCGGCGGGCGGCGGAACGACGCGCTCTGCGCGGGGTCGACCGGAGGACGGTGCAGCGGCTTCGGCGCCAGGCGAGGAGGTTCCGCGGAGCCGTTCACCGTGGCAGGCACCCCGCGCGCCGTGGTGGACGCGCCCTGCCACGGGTGCACCGGCTGCGCGGGCCGTCCGTCGTGGTCCGTCTGGCTCGCGCGGGGACCGTCGTGGCGTCGTCCCTGGTGGTCCGGGCCCTGCGCGGGCGTTCCTGGCTGGTCGGTCATCGCTCCCCGGGCATGCGGTCGGACTCGTCCCCTCGAGTGGATCACACGGGCGCGTGCCCCGTGCCACCGGCACCGGGGCCGCACCGGTGCCCTCATTCTGCCGTGGGAGCGGTGAAGTTCGTGTGGGAGCGGGGAGGGAGATCGCGAGCGCGGGTCAGTTCTGCGGTGCGGCGCTCGTGGTGGTCGTCGGTGCCTGGCCGGGGGAGGGCACGACCGCGGCGACCAGCGGCTCGGGCGGCGCGCTGCTGGTCGGCTCGGGCGGCAGCGAGTCGCGGGCGGAGGCCGGCACCACGGCCAGCCCGTCGCCCGGCAGTGGCGCGGGCACCCCGGGGACCGGGTGCCCGTCCTCGTCGGCGGGCAGGTTCATCAGCGCGAGCGCGCCGAGCACCAGGCCGGAGAGCGCCACCCCGGCCCCCTGCTTGGTGCGCCGGCCCACCCGGCGACCGGTCCCCGGCTCACCGCCGAAAGGGGCGCTGCCCAGCGGTTGCCCACCCCCCAACGGGGTGGACGAGCCCAGGACCGGGCCGGTGCCGAACCGGCTGGAGCTGTCGGTGCGGGACACGGTGACCAGCTGGCCGTCCTCGGTCAGCGCGAGGTTGTCGGGCTGACCGGGCAGCTCGGCGTTGGCGGGGATGGCCTGCAGGGCCTGCAGGAGCGACGGCGAGATCGACGGGGTCCCGGCGGCCTTGACCGCGGCGCGCGCCTGGCGCTGCGCGGCGGCGTCCGCGGTGCACGCGGGGCACCGGGCCAGGTGGGCGGCGGCGCGGTCATGGGCGTTCGGGCTCAGCTCCCCGTCCACGAAAGCGACGATCGCGTCCAGCGCGAGGTGCTGCTCAGGCAGCCCCCACCCACGCATCACCGTCATCCGTCAAACCTCCCGGGCTTGTTCGCGACGAGATTCCAGGGCAGCTTTCAGCATCTGTCGACCGCGGTGGATCCTGCTGCGCACCATGCCGAGCTTCACACCCAAGGTCGTCCCGATCTCCTCGTAGGAGAGGCCTTCGACGTCGCAGAGGACCACTGCGGCCCGGAACTCCGGGGGCAGGGCGTCCAGTGCCGCCTGCAGGTCGGGGTCGAGGTGGGTGTCGGAGAACACCTGCTCCGGGCTCGGTCCGCCGCCGGGCAGCCGGTCGGTGTCCTCGGGCAGGCCCTCCATCCGCAGGCGCGACCTGCGGCGGGCCATGTCGAGGAAGAGGTTCGTGGTGATCCGGTGCAGCCAGCCCTCGAACGTCCCGGGCTTGTAGGACGCCAGCGAGCGGAACACCCGGATGAAGGTCTCTTGGGTGAGGTCCTCGGCGTCGTGCTGGTTACCGGTGAGGCGATAGGCCAGTCGGTACACCCGGTCGGCGTGTTGCCGCACGACCTCGTCCCAGGACGGTGGGGTCCAGGCGACCTCGTCGGCGGGCGAGACCGTGCCCGGCTGGGTACCGGTGCTCGGGTGGACAACGGGGGCCACACTCATCGGCTGATGTGCCATCGGGCGAAAAGCCACCTCCTGTGCTGTGCATCCACCAGAACGAACGAACCGGGTGCGTTGTTCCCGGTTCCCCGCCGGTGAGACGCCGAGGGGTGCGAGTCCTGACGCTACTACTCTCGTCTGCCCTGGTGAGGTGGACGTGATAGGCGCCTGAGAGCAGCCTGAGAACTCCGTCCGGAGCACTCCGCCCCGGGCGCGGTCCGGAAACGGCCCACTAACGATGTCGACGGCGCGGGTCACGGAAGCGCACAACATC
Source organism: Saccharopolyspora hordei (assembly GCF_013410345.1). NCBI lineage: Bacteria > Bacillati > Actinomycetota > Actinomycetes > Pseudonocardiales > Pseudonocardiaceae > Saccharopolyspora > Saccharopolyspora hordei. The sequence continues at coordinate 5,616,928 of NZ_JACCFJ010000001.1, read as the reverse complement.
GATAACCTTTCGCGTTGTGATTCCCGAGACGCCGGTCGGTGCCGGGCCTGCGGGCCCCGAGCAGACACCGCTGCGCATGCCCGACGGCCCGCAGGGCACGTCGGTCGGGGCGTCGCCGCTGCACGTGCTGCGCTTCCTGGCCGCGGCGCTGCGGGCGAAAGCCGTCGTGGAGGTCGGCACCGGATCGGGGGAAACAGCCCTGTGGCTGCTCCGGGGCATGGTGCCCGACGGTGTCGTGACCTCGATCGACCCGGACGCGTCGGTGCACCGCGAGGCCCGCGAGACGCTGCGCGAAGCGGGCGTCCCGGCCGGTCGCACCCGGCTCATCGCCGGTCGCGCGATCGACCTCATGCCCCGGCTCACCGAGGGCGGCTACGACCTGGTGACGGTCAACATCGCCACCACCGAGCACTCGCAGTACCTGGAGCTCGGGCTGCGCCTGCTGCGCCCGGGCGGCGTGATCGTGTTCGCCGGGACCCAGCTGGCGGGCCCGGACACCCGCAGCGCGATGGCCCAGGCCCTGCGCGAGCTGATCCGCGAGGTCCAGGCCGACGAGGACCTGGTCCCGGTGACCCTCCCGACCGGCCCGGGCCTGCTCGCCATCACCAAGCGCGGCTGACCGGCCGGGCTACGCCGGGGAGACCGACAGCAACTTGCCCGCGAGGCCGCGGGCGCGGGTGGACAGGCGCTTGGCGATGTCGTTGAGCACGACCGCCGCCGGGGACTCCGGGTCCTCCAGCACCAGCGGGGTGCCGCTGTCGCCCGCCTCGCGCAGCCGCGGGTCGAGCGGGACCTGGCCGAGCAGCGGGACGTCCGTGCCGATCGAGCGGGACAGCGACTCCGCGACCAGCTGGCCACCGCCGGAGCCGAAGACCTCCATGCGCTGGCCGTCGGGCAGCTCCATCCACGACATGTTCTCCACCACGCCGGCCAGCCGCTGGCGGGTCTGCATGGCGATCGCCCCGGCGCGCTCGGCGACCTCGGCGGCCGCCTGCTGCGGGGTGGTGACCACCAGGATCTCGGCGTTCGGGATGAGCTGGGCGGTGGACAGCGCCACGTCACCGGTGCCGGGAGGCAGGTCCAGCAGCAGCACGTCGAGGTCGCCCCAGAACACGTCGGCGAGGAACTGCTGCAGCGCGCGGTGCAGCATCGGGCCGCGCCAGACCACCGGGGTGTTGCCCGGGGTGAACATGCCGATCGAGATGACCTTCACGCCGTGCGCCTGCGGCGGCATGATCATCTTTTCCACCTGGGTGGGCTTGCCGCCCGCGCCCAGCATCCGCGGCACCGAGTGGCCGTAGATGTCGGCGTCGACCACGCCCACCGACAGCCCGCGCTCGGCCATCGCGGCGGCGAGGTTGACCGTGACGCTGGACTTGCCGACACCGCCCTTGCCCGAGGCCACGCAGTACACCCGGGTCATCGAGCCCGGCTCGGCGAACGGGATGCGCGGTTCGGCGGCGTCGCCGCGCAGCATCTTGCGCAGCTCGGTGCGCTGCTCGTCGCTCATCACGTCCAGCTCGACCTGGACGGAGCTGACGCCCTCGACCGCGGAGACCGCAGCGGTGACGCGCTGGGTGATGGTCTCGCGCATCGGGCAGCCCTTGACCGTCAAGTACACCTCGACCGTGACGGCGCCGTCAGAGCCGACGGACACGCTCTTCACCATGCCCAGGTCGGTGATCGGCCGCCGGATCTCCGGGTCCTCGACCTCGGCGAGCGCCTTGCGGACGGCGTCCTCGGTGGGCGTGGACTGCGTACTGGTCACGGTTACCTCGGCAAGCAGTTGGGAAACGTCGCGGAGAGTTCCAGGCTCTCACATCGCCCCGTCGGGGTCGGTTCCAATGCTACGGACCGGTAGCCCGCCCGGAACAGGGGTGACGGGCAGCCGTGGCGCTACACCGGGTGACGGGTCACCCCACGACCGGGGCGCTGCGCAGTCGAGTGAACGCGGACAGTAATATGAATCTTCGTGGCCGAGACGGCTCCCGATCGAACCCCTACTCGAAGCGAACTGCTCGCGTACCGCAGCTTCCTGCGCGCGCACGCCCGCGTCACGCGCTGCCTGGAGGGCGACCTGATCGCCGAGCAACGGCTCACCCTGGCCGCCTTCGACGTGCTCGAAGCGCTGGCCGAGGCGCCCGGCGGCCGGTTGCGGATGACCGAGCTGGCCGAAGTGGTGCTGCTGTCCCGCTCCGGCGTGACCAGGCTGGTGGACCGCCTCGAACGGCTCGGGCTGGTGCAGCGGGTCCGGGTGGACTCCGACGGCCGCGGGGTGCAGGCGGTGATCACCGAACGTGGTGAGGAACGGCTGCGCACGGCGGCCGCGACGCACCGCAGCGGCGTCGCGCGGTACTTCGTGTCGGCGACGGACGGCGAGCTGGACGCCCTGGTGCGCACCTGCGAGCGGCTGGCCGACGGGGGTGTGCCCTCGCCCCCGGGGCCGCGTGCGCAAGCATGACGGCATGCCCGGAACGACGTCCCCGACGCCCGAGGTGATCCGCGCGGTCGGTCTGGTGCGGTTCGCCGACCGCCGGCTGCTGCTGGTCCGCGCCGACCGCCAGGAGGCGTTCTACCTGCCCGGCGGCAAGATCGACCCGGGGGAGACCGAGCAGCAGGCCCTGCACCGGGAGGTCCGCGAGGAGCTGGGCGTCGGGCTGGTGGGCGCGCGCTTCTTCCGCCGCTACGAGACCGACGCGGTCGGCCAGGGCGACGGCGTGCAGGTGTCGTTGAGCTGCTACTCCGGCGAGCTCGACGGGGAGCCCCAGCCGGCGGCGGAGATCGCCGAGCTGGCGTGGATGACCCGCGAGGAGTACCTCGCCCGCCCGGTCACGGCCCCGGCGATCGTCGCCCTCTACGCCGACCTCGACCCGGCCTGACCCGCGGTCAGGGCTCGTCGGTCCGCGCCGGGGTGCGGGGGCGGCGCTTGTCGCCCGCCGGCGGGTGCAGCTCCTCGCGGAGGCGCTCCAGCTCGCCGCGCAGGTAGTCGCGGGTGGCCACTTCGCCGATCGCCAGGCGCAGCGCCGCCAGCTCGCGGGCCAGGAAGTCGGTGTCGGCCTTGGTCTGCTCGGCGCGCGCCCGGTCCTCCTCCAGGGCGATGCGGTCCCGGTCGTCCTGGCGGTTCTGCGCCAGCAGGATCAGCGGCGCGGCGTACGAGGCCTGGGTGGAGAAGGCCAGGTTGAGCAGGATGAACGGGTACGGGTCCCACCGCAGGCCGACCGCGAACAGGTTCAGCCCGATCCAGCAGACCACCACGACGGTCATCCAGAAGAGGAAGGTGCCGGTGCCCAGGAAGCGGGCGATGCGCTCGGAGGCCCGGCCGAACATCTCCCGGTCGAAGGGGACGGACAGCCGGCGCAGCGTCCGGGGCTGGTCGAGTCGGTGGTGGGTCAGCAGCTCGGGCATCAGCGCGCCTCCCGGTTCGTCGGCTGCGCCGGTTCGGCCTCGGGGAGCCCGCTCTCCCGCCAGCCCTCCGGCAGCAGGTGGTCCAGCACGTCGTCGACGGTGACCGCGCCGATGAGGTGCCCCTCGTCGTCGAGCACCGGCCCGCACACCAGGTTGTAGGCGGCGAAGTAGCGGGTCACCTCGGTCAGCGGCGCGTCCGCGGACAGGCTGGCCAGGTCGGTGTCCAGCGCCCCGGCGACCAAGGTGGACGGTGGCTCGCGGAGCAGCCGCTGGATGTGCACGCACCCCAGGTAGTGGCCGGTCGGGGTGGCCGACGGCGGGCGGCAGACGAACACCAGGCTGGCCAGCGCCACCGGCAGGCCGGGACTGCGCACCACGGCCAGCGCCTCGGCGATGGTCGCGTCCGGTCCGACGACCACCGGCTCGGTCGTCATCAGCCCGCCCGCGGTGTCGGAGGAGTACTCCAGCAGCCGCTTCACCGGGGCGGACTCCTCCGGGGCCATCAGGTCCAGCAGCCGGTCCTTGTCCACTTCGGACAGCTCGGCGAGCAGGTCGGCGGCGTCGTCCGGGCTCATCGCGCCCAGCACGTCGGCGGCGCGCGCCTCGTCGAGGTGCTGCAGCAGGTCCTTCTGGTCCTCCTCCGGCAGCTCCTCGACCACGTCGGCGAGCCGGTCGTCGTCCAGCGCCAGGGCCACCTCGTAGCGGCGCTGCGGCGGCAGGTCGTGCAGGGTGCTGGCGACGTCGACGGCGCGCATCGTGTCGAACATCGCCAGCAGCTGCTTGACGCCCTGCGGGCGGCCGGTGACCTCGGCGAACTCCAGCCCGGTCACCTCGTCCCAGTCCAGCACCCGGGTGGGGCCGCGGCGGCCGAGCCGCCCGGTGCGCTCGCGGACGGCCAGCTTGGTCAGCTGCCAGTCGCGGGTGCGGGTCGGCTCCATCGCGACGTCGACCAGCGCGGCGGCGGCACCGGTGCGCTCGACCGCCACCCGGGCGCCGAGGAGCTGGCCGAGCACGAGCAGTTCGTTCGGGCGCTGGTGGAACCGCCGCAGGTTCACCGATCCGGTCGCCAGCGTCACCGCGGTGGGTTCGATCCGGGTCACCCGCAGCATCGGCACGAAGATGCGGCGGTGCGTGGGCAGCTCGACGACCAGTCCGAGGACGCGCGGCGGCCGCCGCCCGATGCTGAGTCCGGCCACCACGTCGCGCACTCGACCGATCGATTCGCCATCCGGCCCGAACACCGGCAGTCCGGCCGCCCGAGCCGCGAAGACCCTGGTCGCGGCAACCACGCGATCAGGTTAGGCACTCCGCGCGCGGTCCGCTGGTCGGCGAGTCCGGGTGACCTTCGGCACGCCCTGGCCGGGTCGGCAGCGTGGTACACACGCAGCAGATCTCGACGCTGAGGAGGACAACGTGGACGGTCGACGTGCTCGGCGCAGCTGCCTGGCGGTGCCCGGTTCCAGTGCGAAGATGATCGACAAGGCGCGCGGCCTGGCGGTCGACCAGTTCTTCCTGGACCTCGAGGACGCGGTGGCGCCGCTGGCCAAGGCCGAGGCGCGGGAGCGGGTCGTCGGCGCGCTCAACGAGGGCGGCTGGGACGGCAAGGTCCGCTCGGTCCGGGTCAACGCGCTGGACACCGAGTGGACCTACCGCGACGTGGTGACCGTCGTGGAGGGCGCGGGCGCCGAGCTCGACACGATCATCCTGCCCAAGGTGAGCAGTGCCGAGCACGTGCGGTGGCTGGACCTGACGCTGTCCCAGGTCGAGCGGGCGATGGGCCTGGAGGTCGGCCGGATCGGCATCGAGCCGCAGATCGAGGACGCCGCCGGCCTGGTCGACGTCGACGCGATCGCCACCGCCTCGCCGCGGGTGGAGGCGCTCGTCTACGGGCCGGCGGACTTCATGGCCTCGATCAACATGCGCTCCCTGGTGGTGGGCCACCAGCCGCCCGGCTACGACGTCGGCGACGCCTACCACTACACGCTCATGCGCATCCTCATCGCCGCCCGCGCCGCCGGCGTGCAGGCGATCGACGGCCCGTACCTGCAGATCAAGGACGTGGACGGGCTGCGGCAGGTCGGGGGCCGCACCGCGGCGCTCGGGTTCGACGGCAAGTGGGTGCTGCACCCGGCGCAGGTGGACGCGGTCAACGAGCTGTTCTCCCCGCGCCAGGAGGACTACGACCACGCCGAGAACATCCTGGACGCCTACGAGTGGTACACCTCCGCGGCCGGCGGCGCGCGCGGCGCGGCGATGCTCGGCGACGAGATGATCGACGAGGCCTCCCGGAAGATGGCCCTGGTCATCGCGGGCAAGGGGCGGGCCGCGGGGATGACCCGCACCGACCGCTGGACCCCACCGGAGGAGTGACGGCCGCAGCGCGCCCCCGCACCGGCTCCCGTCGTGGGGGCGCGCTCCCGGCGCCGTCCCGCCAGTCTTGGGGTTGGGAGCAACGGGGGAGAGTGCGTCCGTTGGCGGCCTCCGCCCTGCGTTCTCACGGTAGGTTTCGGATGGTCCGCAGGTGACGAGCGAGGGGGCGGGTTCCGGGGTGTCCACCGCGGCTGGGGCGGAGAACGAGCAGGAACTGCGCTTGGCGCTGGCGATGCGTGGCGGCGCGAGCATGGCGGTGTGGATCGGGGGCGCCGTCGCCGAGATCAACCGCCTGCGCACCGCGCTGCTCCGCACCGGGGACCGACCGCACCCGTGGGCGGCGCTCGCGGCGCTGTCCGGCTACGACTCCGTCGTCGTCGACGTCCTGGCCGGGGCCTCGGCCGGCGGGCTCAACGCCACCCTGCTGGCCACCACCCTGGTCTACGGCATGCCCTTCGACCGGATGCGTGAGGTCTGGGTCCGGTTGGGTGACGCGGAGGCGATGGCCCGGCCGGTGCCGAAGTTCTGGCAGCCGGGCCCGCCGTCGCTGATGGAGGGCGACGACTACTTCCGCGCCGAGCTGGTCAAGGTCATCACCCGCAACGTCCCCGCCGACGCCCAGCTGCCCGGCGGCAGCGCCGACCTGCTGCTCACCGCGACCCTGCTGGACCCGGTCCTGGAGCAGCACCTCGACAACCGGTCCGGGGTGATGCTGCAGGAGCGGCGCACCGCCTCGTTCGAGTTCCGGCACCGGGGCCGGGCGGGCGACCCGCTGTCGGACTTCGGCACGGGCGAGGACTTCGACGCCACGGTCCTGCGGCTGGCCCACGCCGCCCGCGCCACCTCGGCGTTCCCCTTCGCCTTCGAGCCCGCCCGGGTGCACTCCTCGCGCGGCGAACCCCCGGCGGGGGAGCCGAACATGGTCGGGTTGTTCTCCGAGACCACCGACGACGGCGGCCCCACGCCGTTCCGGGTGATCGACGGCGGCGTGCTGGACAACATCCCGGTGTCGGCGGCGATCCGCGCGATCACCGAAGCACCCGCGGACCGGCCGACGCAGCGCTGGCTGCTCTACCTCAACCCGGACCCCGTCGCCGCGCGCGAGCAGCGCCGCGAGGCCGGGCGCGCGGTGCCGGTCACGCTGAGCGCGCTGCGCGCCCGCATGACCCAGGAGTCGCTGCTGGCCGACCTCGACGCGCTGGAGGAGCACAACCTCGTCGTCGAGCGGACCGCGCTGCGCCGCAAGGCGCTGTTCGCCCCGCTCCACTCCGCGCCCGACGCGCAGCGGCTCGCCGTGCTGGAGCGCCAGGTCGCCGCCGTCGCCACCGACCACGCCGTGGTGCGCGCGGAGCTCGACGCGCAGGCGGCGTACCGGCTGCTCACCGAACCGGCGGGCACCGAGGACGGCACGCTGCTGCCGCCGGTGGTCGGCGACCCGCTCGCGGACTGGTCGGCCCAGGCCCGCAACCAGCTCGCGCGGCGCCTGTCCGACGGGCTCGCGCGGGAGGCGACGACGCGGGTCTTCTCCGACGCGCGCAGCCTGCTCACCGCGGTCCAGGAGTGCCTCGGCTGGGCGTGGGACATCGAGCGCTGGTCGCCGCAGAGCCGGGAGATCGGGCACTGCAAGTGGACGCTCTACCGGTTGCGGGCCTTCGCCGAGGTGCTGGAGGGCCACGCCGACCGGTACTGGATCAACGGCGCGAAGCTGGAGCCGATCGTCGAGACCTCCGAGCTCGACGAGTGGGTGCAGCGGGTGCTGCGCCGCCGGGACCGGCTGCAGCACGCGCTGCCCACGCCGATCGCGCCGCTGCTCGGCGAGGTGCTGAGCGCGGTGGAGGACGGCACGGACGACTTCCAGCGGGTGCTGGCCGAGTTCGCCGCCGAGCTGCAGTCCATCGTGGAGTCCTCGGGAGCGGACGCGGTGCCGGAGGCCACCGGGGTGGACGCGGTGGCGGAGGCGCGCAAGCTGCTGCACCGCGTCGCCGACCAGCTGGCCGCCCTGGCTCCGCCGCGCACCCGGTGCGACGAGCCCGAGCAGATCGGCTACTCGCTGCTGGAGCGCAGCGACCAGCGGGCCGAGGTGCTCCAGCGGTTGGTGGTGCTGACCGCCCCGCTGGACGTCGGCCGGGTGCCGGGGACGCGGATCAACCTGCTGCGGGTGGTCAGCGACGAGCAGAGCCCGCTGCCGTTCGACGCGCTGCGGCGCGGGGAGGGCGTGCCGCTGCGCATCGCGGACAAGATCCGCGGGCTGGACATCGGCAACTTCGGCGCCTTCCTGTCCGCGAAGTGGCGCGCCAACGACTGGATGTGGGGCCGCATGGACGCCGCCGCCGCGCTGGTCGGGCTGCTCACCGACCCGGGCCGGCTGCGGCGGCACGGCAGCGCGGAGGCGCTGGCCGAGGCGCTGCGGGAGATCGTCAGCACCCCGACGGAGGCCGAGCTCGGCGAGCTCGACGAGGAGCGGGCCGCGCAGTGGCGCGGGTTCCTGGCCGAGGTGTGGGCGCGGTACGCGGGGGAGGTGCGCGCCGAGCTCGACGCGCTGTTCGCGCGGCCCGAGGACGAGCACCCGCTCACCGAGACCCGCACCCTGCTCACCGAACGTCTCCAGTGGACGATCGCGGCGGAGGAGGTCCCGTACGTGGCGACGGTGGCCCCGGGGGCGGACCAGCGCGGCGGGGGCCGGCCGCCCACGCCCAGCCCGGAGCAGCTGGTCAGCGAGGTCGAGCGCTACGACGTCGGCCGCCAGCGGTTCCCCGACCTGGGGGAGCGGCGGGCGCTGTCGCTGGCCACCCGGTTCGGCATGCTCGCCTACCGCGCCGCCCGCCCCTCGGGACGGGGCGCGCTGCGGTGGCTGCTCCGCCGGGCGATGACGGTGGCCAAACCGCTGGCGATGCTGCTCGCCTACGCCGTCGCCGCGCCGCGCCGGGCCGCGCTGCTGGGCCTGCTGGCGGCCACCGCGGTGGCGTTCACCGGGCCGGGTCCGCAGCCGGTCGGGCCGGACGGCCAGGCCCCGCTGACCGCGATCGCGGTCAGCCCACCCGCGTCCGGTGCCCTCCCCGGGCCGGACTTCGGCTGGTTCGCCCACACCCCGGTGCGCGGTGACTGGTCGGCGGTCGCGGACTTCTCGGGCAGCTCCACCGTCCCCGCCGCGGTGGTGGCGCTGCTGCTGGTGGTGGTGTTCGCGGTGTGGTGGGCCGGCCGGGTCACGCGCCGCCTCGGCCGCGGCCTGGCGCGCTGGCTGCCCGCGCTGGCGGTGGCGGCGGTGGTGGTCGTCGCCGAGTTCTGGCTGCTCGGCACCGGGTTCCGGCTCGGCCCGCTGGGCTTGGGGATCGCCGCGGCGCTGCTGACCTGGCCCGCGACGATCGCCTACCGGACCAGCGCGCGGTTCGCCGCGGTCGCGCTGACGGCGCTGGTGTTCGGCGCGGTGCTGTGGCTGTCCGAACCGGACGTCACGAGCGGCGGCGGCTGGATCCTGCTGGCGGCGGTGCTCGCCGCGTACGCGCACATGGCCCTGCTGGGCACCGTCGACGTCCTGGCCCCGCGTCCCCGGAGCGTCCGCTAGCGGGGTTCGCCTTCGCGCCGGACCTGCGGTACCGGTGCGGTGTGCGGGGCGGCCTCGGTGATCGGCTCCGCCGCCCCGACGACGGCGGCGGCCTGCCGCGGGGTGAGGCAGGACATCCGGTTCGCCGCGGCGGCGCCCCACGCCTCGAGGTCAGCCTTCGGCAGCGCGCGGGTGGAGGCGACGACCACGACGTTGCCCGCGCGGGTGCGGAGCAGCACCCCGGGCTCGGCGAGGACCAGGACGTGCGGGAACACCGCGCCGACCGAGGCGATCGCGCGCCGCGCGAACGCCAGCTCCCCGCCGTCCCAGGCGTTGGCCGCGAACAGGCCGCCGGGGCGCAGCACGCGCGCGACGTCGGTGAGGAACTCGACGGTGGCCAGCTCGGTGGCCACGCTCCCGGCGCGGAAGACGTCGAGCACCAGCAGGTCGGTGGAGCCGTCCGGGGCCGCTCGCACGCCCGCGCGCCCGTCCTGCACGCGCACCTCCAGCCCCGGCACCGCGTCCAGCGCCAGGTGCTCGCGCACCAGCTCCACCAGGGGCGCGTCGAGCTCGAAGACGACCTGCCGGGAGCCGGGGCGGGTGGCGGCGACGTAGCGGGGCAGCGTGCACCCGGCGCCGCCGAGGTAGGTCGCCGAGACGGCGGCCCCGGCCGGCCAGTGCCGGTCGATCGCCTGCCCGATCCAGGCGACGTAGGGGAACTTCAGGTAGGTGGGGTCGTCGAGGTCCACGAAGGACTGGGAGACGCCGTCGACGACGACGGTCCACCCCGCCTCCCGGTGCGGGTCGGGCACCAGCCCGGCCTCCCCGAACCGGACCGCGCGCTCGATGCGCTCCCGCCCCACGCAGCTCACCCCCGCGACCCTAGCCGAACGACACGATCCTGCCGGATCGCGAGCTCGGGCCGAGTTGAGTCGGTCGGCTGCCATCCGCTACCGCCGCACCGGGGCGCCGTCTCCGCCGCAACACGAACCGGAGCCGCACCGCCACGAGCACGGGACGACGCGGTCCACGTGGGAGGGGCACCGACCGGACGCTGCCGTGGGTGGTCAACGCCCACACCTGGTGCTCGCACGGGAACCCCTGCTGCTCGGGGGACAGCGTGGAACGCGTTCGGTCACGCCGGGCTCACGCGGAGTCAGGCAGCCCTGCTCCTCCGCCTGCGCGCGGGGCGCGACGTGCCGCGCGCGCCCCTGCGCTCCACCGGCACGTCCACCGGTTCCCAGCCGCGTCGGGTGCGGGTGGCGGGGCGACTGCGGTAGACGACGTACGGGCGGAACAGGTACCGCACCGCCGCGAACCCGCTCAACGCGTGCACCAGCCGGGTGAAGGGGAACAGGGCGAACAGCAGCATCCCGACCAGCACGTGCGCCTTGAACGACCACGGCACGTCCACCATCAGCGCCACGTCCGGCTGCAGCACGAAGACGCTGCGGAACCAGGGGGAGACGGTGGCCCGGTAGTCGTAGCCCCCGGCCACGCCGTTGGCCAGCACGGTCGTCAGCAGCCCGAGCAGGATCGCGCCGACCAGCACCAGGTACATCGCCTTGTCGTTCACCGTGGTCGCGGAGAACACCGGTCCGGTGCGGCGACGCCGGTAGACCAGCAGCGCCACGCCGACCAGCGTGCACACCCCGGCCAGCGCGCCCAACCCGACCGCGACCAGGTGGTAGAGCTGCTCGGACACCCCCAGCGCGTCGGTCCACGACGCCGGGACCAGCAGTCCCACGACGTGCCCGACGATCACCACCAGCAGTCCGAAGTGGAACAGCGGGCTGGCCAGCCGCAGCAGCCGCGACTCGTACAGCTGCGACGAGCGGGTGGTCCAGCCGAACCGGTCGTAGCGCCAGCGCCACAGCGAACCGACCACCAGCACCGCGATCGTCACGTACGGCGCGGCCCCCCACAGCAGCACGTCCCAGGTGCTCATCGCGGACCTCCGAACGGTCGCAGCGGACCAGTCATCCCCACGAACTCCTGCGGTGGGCCGGTCGCGGCGAGGCGCTTGGCCGCGCGCAGGGCTTCCGGGGTCGGCGCGGGCAGCGTCGTCAGCACCGCCTCGACGCCGCGCGCGTACACCGAGCCCTGGTCGCGCAGGGCCTCGGCGAGCAGGGTGAGCCCGGCGTGGTGGTCGAGGAGCAGGGCGGTGCCGCGCTCCTGGTCTGTGGTGGCGGCGAACTCCAGCACGACGGTGAGGTGGTCCGGCAGCTCGTCCTCCGGCGGCAGCACGCCCGCCGACCGGTAGATCCGCTTGAAGTCCACGATCGCCCGGCCGCGGTTGCGGGTGTCGCCGGTCGTCCAGTAGCTCAGGTACTGGCAGCAGCGGCGGCGCAGGTCGAAGGTCTCGACGTAGTGCTGCTGCGCGGCCAGCAACGGCACCGTCTCCAGGTGGTGCACCAGCTCCAGCAGCGGGTCCCGTTGCGGAGCCGGGAGCGCTGCGCACCCGGTGCGCAGCAGCGGCAGCCGGCCGAGCAACTCCTCGTCGGGGTAGGCCAGCAGGAACGCGGCGATCCGGTGGGTGAGCGCGCGGGCTCGGTCGAAGGACATCAGTCGGCCTCGTCGTCCCGCGGGAACAGGCCCTCGGGAGTGCCACGGCCGTCCCAGTTGAGCAGGTTCACCCGACGCGAGCCGTCCGGCGCGATGAAGTGCACCGCGTTCTGCCGCTGCCGGAGCAGGTGGAAGTTCTCCACGGCCACCGGCACGGGCGCCCCGGAGGTCTCGCCGAACGGCCCGGACTCGTACATGCCCGGTCCGCCCTCGTAGTCCAACGAGCAGCCGGGTTCGTCCAGCTGCCCGGCGAGTTCGGCGTGCGCCTGCGGGATGACGTAGCGCTCCTCGTACTTCGCCAGCGCCAGCAGCCGGTACATCCGCTCCACCTGCGGCACGTCCAGCCCGGCAGCCTCCGGGACGGCCGGGTCCGGTGGTCGCCCGAGGTTGATGTCGCGCATGTAGGCGCGCATCGCGCCGAGCTTGCGCAGCGATGTGACGACCGGCCGGGGGTCCCCCGCGGTGAACAGTTCGGCCAGGTACTCCACCGGGATGCGCAGCGCGTCGATGGCGCCGAACAAGTTGCCCACGTCCTCGCCGTCGTGCCCGGTCTCGACCAGCTTGTCCACCACCGGTGACAACGGCGGGACGTACCAGACCATCGGTAGCGTGCGGAACTCCGGGTGCAGCGGGAGGGCGATCCGGAAGTCCTTGATCAGCGCGTGGACCGGGGAGCGCTGCGCGGCCTCGATCCAGTCCGCGGGGATGCCGGCACGCCGTGCGGCGGCCACCACCTCCGGATCGTCCGGGTCGAGCAGCACGTCCAGCTGCGCCGGGTACAGGTCGCGCTCGTCGGGCACCGAGGCCGCCGGGAGCACGCGGTCGGCGTCGTAGAGCACCACGCCGAGGTAGCGCAGCCGCCCGACGCAGGTCTCCGAGCACACCGTCGGCAACCCGACCTCCATCCGCGGGTAGCACAGCGTGCACTTCTCGGCCTTGCCGGTGCGGTGGTTGAAGTAGACCTTCTTGTACGGGCACCCGGTGACGCACATCCGCCAGCCGCGGCACTGGTCCTGGTCGACCAGCACGATCCCGTCCTCGGTGCGCTTGTACATCGCACCCGAGGGACAGGAGGCGACGCAGGACGGGTTCAGGCAGTGTTCGCAGATCCGCGGCAGGAAGAACATGAACGTTTCTTCGAAGGACTGCCGGACCTCGTCGGACACCCGCTGCAGCACCGGGTCCTGCTGGGTGAGCTCGGGCGCGCCCGCCAGGCTGTCGTCCCAGTTCGCGCTCCAGGAGATCCGCGTCGGCTCACCGGAGATCAGCGACCTCGGCCGGGCCACCGGGACGTGGTCACCCGCGGGTGCGGAGATCAGGTCGTCGTAGTCGTAGGTCCAGGGCTCGTAGTAGTCCTGGATGGCGGGCAGCTTCGGGTTCGCGAACAACGACAGGAGCCGCTTGAACCGGCCTCCGGCCCGCAACGTCAACCGGCCACCGCGCAGCCGCCACCCACCGCGCCACTTCTCCTGGTCCTCGTAGGTGCGCGGGTACCCCTGCCCCGGGCGGGTCTCCACGTTGTTGAACCACACGTACTCGACGCCGGCGCGGTTGGTCCACGCCTGCTTGCAGGTGACCGAGCAGGTGTGGCAGCCGATGCACTTGTCCAGGTTCATCACCATGGCGAGCTGGGCCATCACGCGCATCAGTACTCGACCTCCTGGCTGCGGCGGCGGACCACGGTGATCTCGTCGCGCTGGTTCCCGGTCGGGCCCAGGTAGTTGAAGGCGAACGACAGCTGGGCGTAGCCGCCGACGAGGTGGGTGGGCTTGATCAACAGCCGGGTCAGCGAGTTGTGGACCCCGCCGCGCAGCCCGGAGACCTCCGACTTCGGCACGTCCACCACGCGGTCCTTGGCGTGGTGCACGTAGACCGTGCCGGGCGGCATCTTCTGCGACACCACCGCTCGCGCCACCACCACGCCGTTGCGGTTGACCGCCTCCACCCAGTCGTTGTCGCGCACGCCGATCCGCTCCGCGTCGGCCGGGCTCAGCCACAGGTCCGGGCCGCCGCGCGAGAGCGACAGCATCAGCAGGTTGTCCTGGTACTCGGAGTGGATCGACCACTTCGAGTGCGGGGTCAGGTAGCGCACCGACACCGCCGCGCCGCCGGGGTCTTCCGGCTCGCCGAACAGCCGGTGGATGTTCAGCGGCGGCCGGTAGACGGGCAAGCCCTCGCCGAGGTCGGCCACCCAGTCGTGGTCGAGGTAGAAGTGCTGGCGGCCGGTCAGGGTGTGCCAGGGCTTGAGGCGTTCGACGTTGACCACGAAGGCGCTGTAGCGCCGCCCGCCGTGCTCGCTGCCGCTCCACTCCGGCGAGGTGATCACCGGGACCGGGCGGGCTTGGGTGTCGGCGAAGGTGATCGTCCTGCCCTCGGCGTCCTGCGCCAGGTCGGCCAACCGCACCCCGGTGCGCTGCTCGAGGTCCCGGAACCCCGCCACCGCGATCCGGCCGTTGGTGGTGCCTGACAGCGCGAGGACCGCCTCGCAGGCGTGCACGTCCCGCGCCAGTGACGGGCGGCCGTCCGCCACTCCACCGCGCAGCACTCCGTTCTGGCGCCTCAGCCGCTCGACCTCCTGGTCCGGGACGACGTGCCACCCCTTGACACCGACGCCCAGCTGCTCCACCAACGGGCCCAGTGCCGCCATCTTCGCCGCCACCGCCGGGTAGTCCCGCTCGACGACCACCAGCTTCGGCATCGTCACGCCCGGCACCGGCTCGACCTCGTCGCGGGCCCAGTCGCGCACCACACCGCCCGGGGTGGCGAGCTCGTCCGGCGTGTCGTGCAGCAGGGGTGCAGCGACCAGGTCCTCGCGCACTCCGAGGTGCGTCGCGGCGAGTTCGGAGAACTTCCGGGCGATCGCGTGGAAGGCGTCGAAGTCGCTGCGGGTCTCCCACGGTGGCGCGATGGCCGGGGTGAAGGCGTGCACGAACGGGTGCATGTCGGTGGACGACAGGTCGTGCTTCTCGTACCAGGTCGCGGCGGGCAGCAGCACGTCACTGAACAGGCCCGTGCTGGTCATGCGGAAGTCCAGCGACAACAGCAGGTCCAGCTTGCCCTCCGGGGCGCGCGGGTGCCAGTGCACGTCGCGCGGGCGCTGCTCGGGCGGGGCCTCCTCGGCCCGCACGGCCGAATCGGTGCCCAGCAGGTGCTTCAGGAAGTACTCGTTGCCCTTCGCTGAGGAACCCAGCAGGTTCGTCCGCCACGTGGTGACGATCCGCGGCCAGTTCGCCTCGTCGTCCGGGTCGGTGCAGGCGAACCGCAGCCGCCCGGCGCGGAGCTCGGTGATGACGTGCTCGGCCGGGTCCACCCCGGCCGAGCGGGCTTCGTCGACCAGGTCGAGCGGATTGCGGTCGAACGTCGGGTACGAGGGCATCCAACCCAGTCGCGCCGACTGCGCGATGCAGTCGGCCATCGTCATGCCCCGCAGCGTCCCCGGGCCGAGCGGGTGGACCAGCTCCTCGGCGCCGAGCGCGTCGTAGCGCCACTGGTCGGTGGCCAGGTACCAGAACGCGGTGCCGATCATCTGGCGCGGCGGGCGCGACCAGTCCAGCGCTCCGGCCAGCTGCGCCCAACCGGTGACCGGGCGGCACTTCTCCTGCCCGACGTAGTGCGCCCAGCCGCCACCGTTGACGCCCTGGCACCCGGTCAACGTCACCAACGCCAGGAACGCGCGGTAGATCGTGTCGGAGTGGAACCAGTGGTTGGTGCCCGCGCCCATCAGGATCATCGACCGTCCGCCGGACTCCTCGGCGTTGCGGGCGAACTCGCGGGCCACCCGGATGGCCTGCGCGGCGGGCACCCCGGTGATCTCCTCCTGCCAGGCCGGGGTGTGCGGTCGCGGGTCGTCCAGGCCGCGCGGCCACTCACCGGGCAGCCCCGGCCGCCCCACGCCGTAGTTCGCCAGCACCAGGTCGAACACCGTGGTCACCAGTCGGCCACCGAGCCGGATCGCCGGCACGCCCCGGCGCAGCCGGGCGCGGCGGTCGTCGGGCACGTCGAACCGCGGGAGCTCCACGGTGACGGCCTGGGCGGCGGCGTGGTCCAGCAAGCTCAGCTGCGGCCGGACCTCTCCGAGGTCGAGGTTCCACCGCCCATCGCCCGCCGGGTCGAAGCGGAAGCCCAGGCTTCCGTTCGGCACGTGCGCACGACCGGTGTGCTCGTCCACCAGGACCGGTTTGAAGCGGTCGTGCGCGCCGGGCGCGCCGAGGTCGGCGGCGGTGACGAACTTGTCCGGCACCAGCCCGTGGCCGGTGTCGCGCAGCGCGACCAGGAACGGCAGGTCGGTGTAGCGGCGGGCGTAGTCGGCGAAGCGCGGGGACTGCCGCTGCACGTAGCAGTCCCGCAGGATCACGTGCCCCATCGCCATCGCCAGCGCGCCGTCGGTGCCCGGGTGCGGCGACAGCCAGGTGTCGGCGAACTTGACGTTGTCGGCGTAGTCGGGGGAGACCACCACGACCTTCTGCCCGCGGTAGCGGGCCTCGGCCATGAAGTGCGCGTCCGGGGTGCGGGTGACGGGGACGTTGGAGCCCCACATCACGAGGTAGGCGGCGTTCCACCAGTCGGCGGACTCGGGCACGTCGGTCTGGTCGCCGAACACCTGCGGTGAGGCCACCGGCAGGTCGGCGTACCAGTCGTAGAAGGACAGCATGGTGCCGCCGATCAACGACAGGAACCGGGAGCCCACGGCGTGCGAGACCATCGACATCGCCGGGATGGGGGAGAACCCGGCGATCCGGTCCGGCCCGTACCGCTTGATGGTGTGCACGTGGGCGGCGGCGACCATCTCCAGCGCCTCGTCCCAGGAGACCCGCACGAGCCCGCCCTTGCCGCGCGCCCGCTGGTAGCGCCGCCGCGATCCCGGGTCGTCCACGATGGACGCCCAGGCGCGCACCGGGTCACCGGTGGCGGCCTTCGCGCGGCGGTACATCTCGACGAGCACCCCGCGCGCGTACGGGTAGCGCAACCGGGTGGGCGAGTAGGTGTACCAGGAGAACGCGGCCCCGCGCGGGCAGCCGCGCGGTTCGTACTCCGGGGAATCCGGCCCCACCGACGGGTAGTCGGTCTGCTGGACCTCCCAGGTGATCACGCCGTCCTTGACGTAGACCTGCCACGAGCAGGAGCCGGTGCAGTTCACGCCGTGCGTGGAGCGCACGACCTTGTCGTGGCTCCAGCGGTCCCGGTAGAAGGCGTCGCCCTCGCGGCCGCCGGCCAGCTCGAGGCTGCGCAGGTCGGCCGAGACCTGGTCCGGGGTCAGCAGCTTGCGGGTGCGCAGCAGGAGCTCGGCGACCGGGCCGTCGAGTCCCGCGTCTGCTCGTTTCGCCATGAGCCGGGCTCCTTGGTGAGTCGCCGGGCAGTGACCGCTGTTCCCGTGCTCCGATTCGCCGCGCGCGACCGTGGCCTGCACACTCGACGATTGGGCAGACCAGCGCGACCCGCAACTCGGGCCGGCGCCGCAGCGGCTCCGCGCGGAACCGCCACCACCCGTGCTCGCCGAGCCGCGGTTCGCGTGTCATCGCCCGACGCGCACGCCGAAGTCGAGGTGGTCGTTGTGGTCAGTCATCCCGCGCCCATCCACCTCCGCCGCGCAGCGGCGAACGCACGCAAGTGGGTCGTGCTGGCGGTCTGCACGATCGCGTTCACGGTCAACTTCTGGGCGTGGGCGTTGCTCGCCCCGCTCGCGCCCGGCATCGGACAGCGGCTCGGCCTGGCCCCGTTCACCCAGTCGGTGCTGGTGGCGCTGCCGGTGATCATCGGTTCGATCGGCCGCATCCCGGTCGGCTCGCTGACCGACCGCTGGGGCGCGCGGTCGATGTTCACGGCGCTGAGCCTGCTGACGACCATCCCTGTGCTGCTGGTCGGGCTGTTCCCGGACTCGCTGCCGGTGCTGCTGCTCGGCGGGGTGCTGCTCGGCCTCGGCGGGACGACCTTCGCGGTCGGGGTCCCGGCGGTCAGCGGCTGGTTCCCGTCGGCCCAGCGCGGCATGGCGCTCGGCGTGTTCGGCGTCGGCACCGGCGGCACCGCCATCGCGACCTTCACGACGCTGCCGCTGGCCAGCGCGTCCGGCGAGCTCGCCCCGTTCCTGGTCGTGGCGGCGGCGCTGGTCGTGGCGGCGGCGCTGTCCTGGGCGCTGCTGCGCGACCCAGCTGACCGGACGCCGCCTTCGGGGTCGACCTCCAGTCGGACCGTCGAGGCCCTGCGGCTCGGCGTGACCTGGCAGCTGTCGGTGCTCTACGCGCTGACCTTCGGCGGCTTCGTGGCCTTCAGCGTCTACCTGCCCACCTACCTGAAGACCAGCTACGACCTCACGGTGGAGGACGCCTCGACGCGCACCGCCGGGTTCGTGGTGCTGGCTGTGATCGCCCGCCCCGTCGGTGGTTGGCTGTGCGACCGGGTGCACCCGACCACCGTCCTCGGCGGACTGTGCTCGCTGGCGGCCTTGCTCGCCGCGCTCGCCGCCGTCGAACCGCCGCTGGTGCCGGTCGGCACGATCGCCTTCCTCGGGCTGGCCGCGGTGCTGGGCGCCGGCTCGGGAGCGGTGTTCGCGCTCGTCGCCGAGCTGGCCCCGAAGGACCACGTGGGGGCGGTGACCGGGCTGGTCGGGGCCGCGGGCGGTCTCGGCGGCTTCTTCCCCCCGCTGGTGATGGGCGCGATCTACGGCACCGCCGGGCACTACACCTGGGGTTTCGTGCTGCTGGCGCTGGCCGCCCTGGGCTGCGCGGCGCTGACGCTCACCGTGGTCCGCCGGGAGGCGGGGACCTGATCGGGGATGCGGGCCGAGCGCTGGACCGACATGATCTCCGGGAGGTCGCCGCAGGGTAGCCTGATGGTGGAAGGGACATTGCGGCGGAATCGGGCTCGCCCGGCCTCGCCGGCCCTGACCTTGGCAGCACGTTCCACGGAGGTGTCAGCGGTGTCCAACCCATTCACCGGCGCGAGCCGGCCGACGCCGGGCACACCGAATCTCCCCACCCCGCCGACGGGCTGGCCGATCGGCTCCTACAGCACCTACGAGGAGGCGCAGCGCGCGGTCGACTACCTCGCGGACAGCGACTTCCCGGTGCAGGAGGTGACCATCGTCGGCGTGGACCTCATGCTCGTCGAGCGCGTGACCGGCCGGCTGACCTGGGGTCGGGTGCTGGGCGGCGGTGCCGCCTCCGGCGCGTGGTTCGGGCTGCTGGTCGGGCTGATCATGGGCATGTTCACCCCGCAGGGCAGCTGGTTCGGCCCGGTGCTGGCCGGCCTCGGCGCGGGCGTGCTGTTCGGCCTGGTCTTCGCCGCGGTCGGCTACGCCTCCACCCGGGGCCGCCGCGACTTCTCCTCGGCGAGCCAACTGGTCGCGGGCCGTTACGACGTCCTGTCCCAACCCCGCTACGCCGAACAGGGGCGGGACCTCCTCGCCAAGCTCGCGATGAAACCACCGCCCGCCCAGTGACCTGACCAGGCCGTCCCGGGTGGCGCGGTTGCGCCTCCCGTTGGGTCCGTTCTGCCCGACGTTCACGTGTTGGCAACAAGCGTCACACCGGGCTTGCCTTGACTGATCAAGAGGCCTAGCTTTCCACCACCGGCTCACCGCCGGTGGTGGCAGGCGACGAAGCGTGGGCACCCCGATGCTTGGTCGGCTGCGACCAGCACCTGGGAGGACCGATCGTGAGACTTCGCCGTACACGCCGAGCGGCCGCGTTGGGAGCCACGCTGGCCTGCGCGTCGGCGTTGACCGCCTGCGCCCCGGCTTCCGGCGCGAACACCGTCAACCTCTACAGCGCGCCCGAGGAGAACCTGCAGCAGAACGTGGACCGCTGCAACGCGGAGTCGGGCGGGCGGTACAACATCGTGTACCACAAGCTGCCCCGGGACGCGGACGGGCAGCGCGAGCAGATGGTGCGCCGGCTCGCCGCCGGGGACAGCGGCATGGACGTGCTCAACCTGGACGTCACCTGGACCGGGGAGTTCGCTGAGGCCGGGTGGATCCGGGAGTGGACCGGCCAGGACCGGGCCGACGTGGAGCGGGGCACGCTGCAGGGCCCGCTGGAGACCGCGACCTGGAACGGCAAGCTCTACGCGGCGCCGAAGAACACCAACGTGCAGCTGCTCTGGTACCGCAAGGACCTGGTGCCCGAGCCGCCGCAGACCTGGGACGAGATGATCGCGGACGCCCAGCGCCTCAAGGCGGAGGGCAAGCCGCACTGGATCTCCTTCACCGGCGCCCAGTACGAGGGCGTCTACGTGCACTTCAACACCCTGGTCCAGTCGGTCGGCGGGCACGTGATCTCCGACGACGGCCGCACCGCCGTGGTCGACGAGGGCGCGGTGCGCGCGCTGCAGGCGCTGCGCGACTTCGGCACCGCGGGCGTGACCAGCCCGTCGATGAACAACGCCAAGGAGGACGACGCCCGGCAGGAGTTCGAGACCGGGCAAGCGGCGTTCGAGCTCAACTGGCCGTTCGTCTACGCCTCGATGCAGGAGAAGGCGCCGGAGCTGGCGGCCAAGGTCGGCTGGGCGCGGTTGCCGAGCCTGCAGCCCGGCGTGCCGAGCAAGTCCACCATCGGCGGCGCCAACTACGCGGTGAGCAGCTACTCCACCAAGCCCGAGCTGTCGTTCGAGGCGATCAAGTGCCTGCGCAACCCGGAGAGCCAGAAGTTCTCCGCGCTCAACGACGGCGTGCCGCCGACGATCGAGTCGGTCTACGCGGACCCGGAGATCGCCGCCGAGTACCCGATGCGCGACACCATCCTGGAAGCCCTCAAGGACCCGGGCGTGCGCCCGGTGACCCCGGCCGCCCAGAACGTCTCCACGGTGCTGTCCAAGCTCCTCTCGCCGATCGGGGAGATCGACCCGCAGGCGACCGCGGAGCGGATGCGCACCGAGGTCCAGAACGCTCTGGAGTCCAAGGGAGTGATGCCCTGATGGTGGAGAAGCAGGACACGCTCCCGGTGGCGAAGGCGATCAGCGAGGGCAAGAAGGCCGAGCGCAAGCTGGGGTGGCTGCTGTGCGCCCCGGCGGCGCTGGTGATGCTCGCCGTCACCGGCTACCCGATCCTCTACGCGCTGTGGCTGTCGTTCCAGCGCTTCGACCTGAAGTACCCGGACCAGCGCGAGTTCGTCGGACTGGACAACTACGTCACGGTGCTGAGCAACGGGTACTGGTGGACCGCGTTCTGGGTGACCGTGGTGGTCACCGCGGTGTCCGTGGTCATCGAGTTCGTGCTCGGCATGGGCCTGGCGCTGATCATGCACCGGGCGCTGGTGGGACGCGGCCTGGTCCGCACCGTCACCCTCATCCCGTACGGGATCGTCACCGTGGTGGCGGCCTTCAGCTGGCGGTACGCGTGGACGCCGGACACCGGCTACCTGGCCAACGCGATCACCCCGGACGGCGCCCCGCTGACCGAGCACGTCAGCGCGCTGGCCATCGTGGTCCTCGCCGAGGTCTGGAAGACCACCCCGTTCATGGCGCTGCTGCTCATGGCGGGCCTGGCGCTGGTGCCCGACGACCTGCTCAAGGCGGCGGCGATGGACGGCGCCGGGGCGTGGCAGCGGTTCGTCAAGGTCATGCTGCCGGTGATGAAGCCGGCCATCCTGGTCGCGCTGCTGTTCCGCACCCTCGACGCGTTCCGCGTGTTCGACAACATCGTGGTGCTCACGTCGGGCGCGCAGGACACCTCGTCGGTGTCGGTGCTCGCCTACAACAACCTGATCAAAGGACTCAACCTGGGGATCGGCTCCACCATGTCGGTGCTGATCTTCCTCGCGGTCGCGCTCATCGCGTGGGTCTTCGTCAAGCTCTTCGGCACGGCCGCACCCGGTAGTGACGACGAGGGGAGGCGCTGATGGCAGGCGTGGGCGGGGCCGAGACCCCCGCGCGGAAGGCCAAGTGGACGGTGCTCAACATCATCGTCGTGGTCTACGCGCTGCTGCCGGTGCTGTGGATCCTGTCGCTGTCGTTCAAGACGCCCGAGACGCTGGCGGACGGCAACCTGATCCCGCGCGAGTGGACGCTGGAGAACTACGCGGCGATCTTCAGCACCTCCGAGTTCACCCGCGCGCTGGTGAACTCGATCGGCATCGCGCTGATCGCCACCCTGATCGCCGTGGTGCTGGGCACCATGGCCGCCTACGCGATCGCCCGGCTGGACTTCCCCGGCAAGCGGCTGCTGGTCGGGGTGTCGCTGCTGATCGCGATGTTCCCGCAGGTGTCGCTGGTCTCGCCGCTGTTCGAGATCGAGCGGGTGCTGGGCCTGTTCGACACCTGGCCGGGCCTGATCCTGCCCTACATCACCTTCTCGCTGCCGCTGGCGATCTACACGCTGTCGGCGTTCTTCCGGGAGATCCCCTGGGAGCTGGAGAAGGCGGCCAAGATGGACGGCGCGACGCCGGGGCAGGCGTTCGCCAAGGTGATCGCGCCGCTGGCCGCGCCGGGCGTGTTCACCACCGCGATCCTGGTGTTCATCTTCTGCTGGAACGACTTCCTGTTCGCGATCTCGCTGACCTCGACGGAGAACTCCCGGACGGTGCCGGTGGCGTTGCAGTTCTTCACCGGCAGCTCGCAGTTCGAGGACCCGACCGGGTCGATCTCCGCCGCAGCGGTGGTGATCACCATCCCGATCATCGTGTTCGTGCTGTTGTTCCAGCGACGCATCGTGTCCGGACTGACCTCCGGCGCAGTGAAGGGGTAACCAAGTGGCCGACATCGTTCTGGACAAGGTGACCAAGCGCTACCCGGACGGGGCGCTGGCGGTCAACGAGGTGAACCTGGAGATCGCGGACGGCGAGTTCGTGATCCTGGTCGGCCCGTCCGGCTGCGGGAAGTCGACCACGCTGAACATGATCGCGGGGCTGGAGGACATCAGCGCGGGCGAGCTGCGCATCGGCGGGGAGCGCATGAACGAGCGCGCGCCGAAGGACCGCGACATCGCCATGGTGTTCCAGTCCTACGCGCTCTACCCGCACATGACGGTGTTCGAGAACATGGCCTTCCCGCTGCGGCTGGCCAAGGTCGACTCGACGACGGTGCGGCAGAAGGTCGAGGAGGCCGCCAAGATCCTCGACCTGACCCAGCACCTGGAGCGCAAGCCGGCCAACCTCTCCGGCGGTCAGCGCCAGCGGGTCGCGATGGGGCGCGCGATCGTGCGCAACCCCAAGGCGTTCCTCATGGACGAGCCGCTGTCCAACTTGGACGCCAAGCTGCGGGTGCAGATGCGCACCTCGGTGTCGAAGCTGCAGAAGCGGCTGGGCACCACGACGGTCTACGTCACGCACGACCAGACCGAGGCGATGACCCTGGGCGACCGCGTGGTGGTCCTGCGCGGCGGCGTGGTGCAGCAGGTGGGTCCGCCGCAGCACCTCTACGAGCACCCGGCGAACCTGTTCGTCGCGGGCTTCATCGGCTCGCCGGCGATGAACTTCGTGCCGGTGGAGGTCGAGGACGGCGTGCTGCGCACCCCGCTCGGCGACGTCCCGCTGCGCGACCGCGTCCGCCGCGAGCTGGAGTCCGCCGACGCGCCGCGCGAGCTGGTCCTCGGCATCCGCCCGGAGCACTTCGAGGACGCCGCGCTGCTCGACGACGCGACCCGCTCCGCGGGGACGACGTTCCGCGGCGAGGTGGACGTGGTGGAGGAGATGGGCTCCGACAAGTACGTCTACTTCACCCTCCAGGGTGGACGGGCGAGCACTTCCGAGCTCGAGGAGCTGGCCGCCGACAGCGGCAGCACCGAGGTCCCGACCGCCGAGGGCCAGGTCGTCACCCGCCTGGCGGTGGAGTCCCAGGCCCGCGAGAACGCGCAGCTCGAGGTGTGGTTCGACCCGGACAAGATCCACCTGTTCGACCCGAGCACCGGCCGCAGCCTCATCTGACGGCGACGACGGGTCGGAGGGCACCCCGGCCGGGTTCGCCCGGCGGAGGTGCCCTCCGCTCGTCAGCGCCCCGGTGGACGACCGAGGTCCTGGGTCCAGTAGTGCTCGTACCGGCTGCCCGGCACGTCGACGTGGCCCACGCCGAGGTCGGTGAACCTGCAGTTCAGGATGTTGCCGCGGTGCGTGGCCTTCTCCATCCACTTCCGGAAGACGACCTCGACCGAGTCGTAGCCCGCGGCGATGTTCTCCCCGATGTAGTCACCGGGGTAGCCCGCGGCCTGGGTGCGGGTCGACGGCTCGCTGCCGTCGCTGCCGGTGTGGTCGAAGAAGTCCCGGTGCGCCATGTCCGCGCTGTGCGCGGTCGCCGCCTCGGTGAGGTCGGCGTTGAGCCGCAGCGGCGGACACCCGGCGTCTGCCCGGGCGTCGTTGGTCAGGTCGAGCAGCCGGTGTTCGACCGACGGCGTGCCCGCCGCCAGGAGCAGCGGTCCGGCGCTGAGCAGCGCCAGGACCGCGGCCGTTGAGCGCAATGCCGACATCCGCGACCACCCCCGGTGTTGGAGAGCCTTGCCCGGGGGGAAGTGTGACCGCGCGCCGGGGCGGTTGCGCGGTCACGTCGCTGAGTCCGGTTACCGGTCGTGGCTGCGGATTCAAGCCACAGTGGACGGTTGATCAAGCCTGGTTGGCGATCAGCAGGAAGACGGTGAAGATCCAGCCCATGATGAGGGCCAGCAGGATGGTGAGCTTGTTGGTCATCAAGCGAGTCATGGCGGTGCCTCCCGACGTGAACAACGAAGACCTGCACGAGATCCGTCATCACGATGCGGGCCCGCGGTCGTTCCCGGCCGGCGTCAGCGCACGGCGGCGCGCGGCGCGGCGGGAACCGCGTCCCACATCGCGCCGGGTTTTCGCTGCACCCACGACGTGTGCTGGAACAGCTGCTCCGCGATCTGCCGGCGCGTCACCGGACTCCGACGCAGCTGCGACGGAGCGAGGTGCCGATGCCCGGCCGGCCTTCGACGCTTCAGCAGCAGGTGCATGACAACCTCCCTCACGCGCGACGACCGCCCGGACGCAGCGGGCGGCAGGAGAACATCAGCTGGCGCGCCACGGAGAGCACCGGGCGCGAACGACCCCCACCCACCCAGGGTATCGCCCGAGATCCGCACTTCGTTACCGAGTGCCCTCACAACCACTTGTTCCGCCGGAAGATCTTGAACAGCACCACGCAGGCGATGAGCATCACCACGAGGACCACGGGATAGCCGTAGGTCCACTCGGTCTCGGGCATGTTGGTGAAGTTCATGCCGTAGATCCCGGCGATCATCGTCGGCGTGGAGATGATCGCGACCCAGGCGGAGATCTTGCGCATGTCGGTGTTCTGCTGGAGCGTGATCTTGGCCAGCGTGGCGTCCACCAGCGTGGTCAGCAGCTCGTCGAAGGAGCCCACCATCTCAGAGACCTTCGCCAGGTGGTCCTCGACGTTGCGGAAGTACGACCGCACGTCGTCGGCGACCATCGGCATGTAGCCCTCGGCCAGCCGCTGCAACGGCTTGGTCAGCGGCAGCACCGCGCGGCGCAGCTCCAGCACTTCGCGCTTCATCAGGTAGATCTGCTCGGCGTCGATCTTGGTGCGCGGCTCGAAGACCTCGGCCTCGATCTCGTCGATGTCGTCCTGGATGGCCTCGGTGACCTCCAGGTAGGTGTCCACCACGTGGTCGGCGACGCCGTGCAGCACCGCGGACGGCCCGAGCGCCAGCTGCTCCGGGTCGGCTTCCAGCTGGCGGCGCACCTCGGCGAGCCCGGCGTGCTTGCCGTGCCGCACGGTGATGACGAAGTCCTTGCCGAGGAACACCATCAGCTCACCGGTGTCGACGATCTCGCTGGTCGCCGAGCGGCGCTCCGACGACAGGTAGCGGACCGTCTTGAGCACCATGAACAGCGTGGTGTCGTAGCGCTCCAGCTTCGGTCGCTGGTGGGCGTGCACGGCGTCCTCGACCGCCAGCTCGTGCAGCCCGAAGGTCTCGGCGAGCCCGTTGATCTGGTCCTCGGTGGGTTCGTGCAGCCCGATCCAGACGAAACCGGTGCCGCGGCGCCGGACTTCGGCGATGGCGTCGGAGTGGCTCCAGGTGCCGTCGAGCCGGTGCCCGTCGACGTAGATCGCGCAGTCGACGACGTAGTCGGACGTCGGCGGGGCGGGACGGGGTGCGGTGCGCGGCGCGCGGCCGTTGCGGTTGCGCAGTCCGAGCGAGGGGAGGTTGGGCACGGCTGCCTCCAGGGGTCCGGGCGCGGTCCACCCGGCGGACGGCCGGGGAACGGCGCGCTGCGGGGCGCTGAGCGGAATCTCGCTGTGACGCGCATCCCGGCCGGGCCTGGGGAACAGGCGCGAGGCCCGCAGGGGCTAGCGGACGACCTTCCCGGCGGGGATGCGGTTGGTACTGCACGGAAGAGCGCTGTCGGCGCTGTTGCCCACGATCCCTCACCTCCTCCAGCCATCCACCGAACCGGTGGTCCCCACGTCAGCCAACGCGCCACCATACTCCGTCCGGGCGGCGCCGCGACAACCGCTCTCGCGGAACGTCACAGGGCGCGTCCGGCCCTCGGGGCAGAACGGGTGAATCGTGCCTATCTGGGCGGATGCCGCGGGAAGGGGAGGCGGTCCGCCCCGGGTGCGCGCGGTGGTCAGGCGTCGCGCGGCAGGCAGCCCCAGGACCGCAGGCAGTCCGCCAGGCCCTCGGTCAGCGCCCCGCCCTCGTCAAGTGTGGCGAAAGTCGCACTGTCCGCCCAGATCGCGTCGGCGGCGTCATCACCAGGGGAAAGGGTCTGCTGATCGGTCCGGCAGGCGTAGTCGTGGATCTCGTAGGTGCCCTTCGGGGCGGGCCGGAGGACGCGGCCCACGAGCTCGCCGACGGTGACGGAGAGTCCCGTTTCCTCGCGGACCTCGCGGTGTACCGCCGAACGGTCGGTTTCGCCCTGCTCCACCCGGCCGCCCGGCAGCGACCACTTCCCCGCACCCGGCTCATGTGCGCGTTTGACGAGCAGCAACCGGCCGTGTGAGTCGTGGATCACCGCTCCGACGCAGCGGATCACGGGCTTCTCCGATACGATCATCGCCACGGAGGGTAGTTGGTTCGAGCCGGCTCGGGAACGACTGACCCAAGTGCGGTACTTGGCTGCCGTTGGGCGGCGAAGTGCGGTACAACGGATCAGCAAACGCCTGCGCTACTCAAGGGCATTTTCGGACGGGGTGCGTGACAGTGAACATGAAGAAGATCCTCACGTGGGCCGGGGTTGCTTTCCTCCTCTACTTCTTGTTCGCCGCGCCGGCGCAAGCCAGCAACGTGGTGAACGGCATCCTGGAGAGCCTCAGGGGCGCAGCGGAGGCCGTGATCACCTTCATGCAGAACCTCTTCGTCCAGTGATGACCCGGCCTCGTCGCGCGGCGGTGCCGGTCGGGACGGGGCAGACCCAGTAAGCGCGAACCGCAGGAGGCGGGTGCCTTGTTCGCTCCGAGGGATCCCGACGAGTACCTGCTGGACACCGAACGCCGGGTGATCCGCGTGCGCCGGCACTGGGCGTGCCTGCTGTGGGACCTCTTCGAAGCGATCGGGCTGCTCGTCGGCCTGATCATGGTTTCGTACCTGTTCCCCGAGCAGAACGCCTTGCTGGTCCAGAACGTCCTCTGGTACGCCGGTCTGCTGGTCCTGGTGCGGTTCACCTACCAGGTGCTGGACTGGTACGTGGAGCGCATCGTCGTCACGGACAAGCGGTTCCTCATCACCTCCGGCATCTTCACCACCAACGTGGCGATGATGCCGATCACCAAGGTGACCGACCTGACCTTCTACCGCTCCCTGATGGGCCGGATCTTCGGGTACGGCACCCTCATCGTGGAGTCCGCCGGTCAGATCCAGGCGCTCAACCGCATCGAGTACGTGCCGAACCCGAACGAGGTCGAGGACGCGATCTCCGGGCTGGTCTTCGGGGACAAGAAGGGCCAGCAGCAGGACCGCTTCTCGATGCTCAAGGCGCGCCGCGCCGCGGTCGGCAAGCGCAGGGCGGCCAAGCTCTGAGACGACGACCGGCCCGGCGGGTGCACGGCCCGCCGGGCCGATCGCTGTCCGGGCAGCGGTGGGAGCGGTTCCGGGGGCATCGGTCACACTGGGGTGTGTGCTCATCGACCTGCACACGCACTCCACCGAGTCCGACGGCACCGACACCCCGGCCGAGCTGGTGGCGACCGCCGTCGCGGCCGGGCTCGACGCCATCGCGATCACTGACCACGACACCACCGCGGGCTGGGCCGAGGCCGAGCGCGCGGTGCGCGAGCTGGGGAGGCCGGGCTTCCGGCTCGTGCCGGGGGCGGAGCTGTCCTGCTCCTGCCCGGACGGCACCGGCCGGACGATCACCGTGCACCTGCTGGCCTACCTGTTCGCCCCGGACTCCGCCGCGCTCGTCGAGGAGCAGTCGCGGTTGCGCGCCGAGCGGCGGGAACGCCTGCTGCAGATGGCGCGGCACATGGCCGCCGACGGCTTCCCCATCGACCCGGACGCGCTGATGGCCGGGCTGCCCCCGGACTCGCCGGGCGGCCGGCCGCACCTGGCGCGGGCGCTGGTCGAGGCGGGGACGGTGGCCAGCGTGGACGAGGCGTTCGCCCGCTACCTCGGCGGCGGTGGGCGGTACTACCTGCCGCGCACCGACACCCCGGTGCACCGCGCGATCGACATGATCACCGAGGCCGGTGGGGTGACCGTGCTGGCGCACCCCTTCGCCACCGCGCGCGGACCGGTGGTGACGCCGGAGGTGATCGCGGAGCTGGCCGAGCGCGGACTGGCCGGCGTCGAGGTCGACCACCCCGACCACGACGCCGCGACGCGGCAGCGGCTGCGGGACCTGGCCGACGAGCTGGACCTCGTCCCCACCGGCAGCAGCGACTACCACGGCACCAACAAGACGATCCGGATCGGCCAGGAGACCACGCCGCCCGACTCGCTGGAGCGGCTGGTCGAGCGGGCCACCGGCAGCAAGGTGATCAGCTGAGCGGGGCCGGTCGAGGAGCAGCCGCGGATCTGCGTACGGTGGGGCGCGTGCAAGGTCAGCTCGGTCTCGAAGGCATCCCCAGCAAGCTGGTGCGGGTGACACCGGCCCGCCTGGCGACCTGGCAGCAGTGCCCGCGCAAGTACCGCATGGCCTACCTGGACCGGCCCACGCCGTCCCGTGCCGGTGCGCGCGCGGGCGCCACGCTCGGCGCGGTGGTGCACAACGCGCTGCGGGCCCACTTCGAGCTGCGCGTGGACCAGCGGTCGCCGGAGCGGGCCGCCGCTCTGGTGCGCGAGCACTGGAAGTCCGACGGGTTCGCCGGTCCGGAGCAGGCCGCCGAGTACCGGGAGCGCGCGCAGGAGTGGGTCGCCGGGTACGTGGCCGGCCTGCCCCCGGACGAGACCCCGGTCGCGGTGGAGCGGTGGGTGTCCGCGCCGGTCGGGTCGATCATCGCCGAGGGCCGGGTGGACCGCATCGACGAGCGCGACGGGGAACTCGTGGTCGTCGACTACAAGACCGGCCGCCACGGGCTGCGCGTGAGCGACGCGCGGGACTCGCTGGCGCTGGTCCTCTACGCGCTCGCCGTGCGGCGGCAGTTCCACCGGACCTGCCGCCGGGTCGAGCTGCACCACCTGCCCTCCGGCACGGTCGCGAGCTG